>QWJF01000040.1 GCA_009391835.1 Chloroflexota bacterium
ATTGCCGGCGCTTTTGGGTTTTAGGCGAATGCGATTAATTTTCTTCGAGGGGGATGCCAGCGGACTGCGGCTGGCGCAGGGTTTTCAACTGGCGTTCGAGTTCAGCGCGGCGCTCCTGAGCGGCTTCCTGCAATTCTTCGCCAAAACGGCCGAAGCGGTCGCGAATCTCCCCGCGCAAATCATCGCCCGAATTGGGGGCCATGAGAATGGCCACAGCGGCGCCAACCACGGCGCCGAGGGCGGCTCCTAAAACAAAGTTCATTGATCGTCGCATGTGCATACTCCTTGGCGTGTTAGACTCCCCGCCGCTTGCTGCTTAATGATTAATACGTATTATAGAGTAATTATGTTGCGATTCGAACGGATGCCTTTCTCTCAGCAAAGATTCAGGATTACGCGATGCTGGTGCTAGCCGTCGGGATGCCGCGAGCTGGCTCGGGCTGGCACTACAACCTGGTGCACGATCTGGTGGTGGCGGCGGGTGGTACGGACGCGCGCCAGGTGCGGCGGCGCTTTGGATTGGGAGCGCTGCTGACCGAGGTGAATTGTAATATCGGGACGCTGAGCCCGGCGCGCTTGCTGCCGGTGATGGCGCCGGTGCTGCTGGGCAAGACCTTTGCAATCAAGACACATGCCGCACCCAGCGGGTTGGCCGAGCGCTTGATGAGCAGCGGGCGCTTGCGAGCAACCTATATCTACCGGGACCCGCGGGCGGCGCTGCTCTCGGCGATGGAATATGGAGAGCGGGCGCGCGAGGCGGGGCGAGAGAACGCCTTTGCTCGATTGGATGGCTTTGAGGACGCGCTGGATTTTATGCTGGAGTACGTGAAGATCTGGGAGCGCTGGATGGGGCTGTCCGGACTGCACAGCCTACGTTACGAGGATTTTCTGGCGGACTATGCTGGGGAGGCGCAACGGTTGGCCGCGTTTTTGAGCGCGGACGCGGGCGATGAACGGGTGGAGATGGCGATCGAGCGCTATGCGCCGGAAACGGCGAGCCGCGCGGGCAAAGGGCTGCACTTTCAACACGGGAAGGCAGAGCGCTTCCGCAGCGCGCTGACCCCGGCACAGATGGAGCGGGCGAATGAAGTGCTGGGGAAGTGGATAGGGGCGATGGGCTATGAAGATTAGGTGATTTTGTGGCATAATTTAGAGGCTGCTTGGACCGGTTTCCGGCCGAGACGGTAGACAAAATTGTACGATTTAGGTGCGTCCGAATAGGTGCCGCATCGTCTTCCGCCTCGCATGCAGCGAGGCGTTTTTGTTTTCAGGAGACAAGGAGGAAGAAATGTCAACTACGACGGTGAAGAACAAAGCGGAGTCTGCGGCGCGCAAGAAATTTACGACGCGTGATTTCCGGCTGAAGAAAAGGTCGGGCGAGCCGATCACAATGCTGACTGCCTACGATTATCCAACCGCGCTGGCCGTTGACCGGGCGGGGATTGATTCAATCCTGGTGGGGGATTCGCTGGGGATGGTGGTACTGGGCTACGAGAACACGCTGCCGGTGACGATGGCGGATATGCTGCACCACTGCCGGGCGGTGGCGCGCGGCGCGCAATATGCGCTGCTGATCGGAGATATGCCCTTCATGTCCTACCAGGTAAGTGTAGAGCAGGCGGTCGCCAACGCGGGGCGCTTCCTGCAGGAAGCTGGCATGGACGCAGTGAAGCTCGAAGGGGGGCGCGAACGGGCTGAAGCGGTGCGGCAGATCGTGGCAGCGGGCATCCCGGTAATGGGCCATCTGGGGCTGACGCCGCAAAGTGTGCATCAGCTGGGCGGCTGGCGGAGCCAGGGGCGTACGGCAACGGCGGCCAAGCGGCTGCTGGAGGACGCGCTGGCGCTGGAGGAAGCTGGGGCCTTCAGCGTGGTGTTGGAATCGGTGCCGGACCGGCTGGCAGGGCTCATCTCGGAGAAACTCAGCATCCCGACCATCGGAATTGGGGCGGGGCTGGCCTGCGATGGGCAGGTGCTGGTGACGCACGATTTACTGGGTCTGTTTGACCGCTTCACGCCCAAATTCGTCAAGCAGTATGCGCAACTGCACGCGGTGATGGGCGAGGCGCTCACGGACTTTAAGGAAGATGTAGAAGCGAAGACCTTTCCGGGGGAGGAGCACAGCGTAGGGATCAAGGATGAAGAGTGGGAGAGTTTGCTGAAGGAGATCGGCGCGTAGTAACCGCTAACTGGAAATGGGAGCAAATTGCTGACGAAGGAACCGATCTTGATCGTGGGCAGCGGGGCGCTGGCCGGTTTGTTCGCTGGGCGGCTGGGCGCGGCGGGTGTTGAAGTGCGTATGCTGGCTGGTTGGCCGGCTGGGCTGGCGGCGCTGCGTGGGCGGGGCGTGATTCTGCACGAGGCGGATGGCAGCCAAAGGACGGTTGCGGTGCAGGCCAGCGACGAGCCAGCTGATTTTAGGGGCACGCGACAGGCGCTGGTTCTGGTGAAAAGCTGGCAAACGGCGCGAGCGGCGCAGCAATTGACGGCCTGCCTGGCGGAAGACGGCCTAGCGCTGACCCTGCAGAATGGGCTGGGCAACCGTGAGGCGCTGGCGGCGGAATTGGGCATGGCACGCGTGGCGGTGGGCGCGACGACAACGGGGGCGACTCTGCTGGGGCCGGGCGAGGTTCGAGCCGGGGGCGCGGGCGTGATCTCGCTCGGTGAAGGGGAGAGCATAGAGGGAATCGCCGAGGCTTTCGAGCAAGCTGGTTTTGAGGTGCAGCGCACAGCGAACGTGGAGGGCTTGTTGTGGAGCAAGCTGGTGGTCAATGCGGCGATCAACCCACTGACGGCGATATTGGGGCTGCCAAATGGCGCATTGCTGGAGCGGGAGACAGCGCGTGAATTGAGCGCGGCGCTGGCGCGCGAGGTGGCCGCGGTGGCTGAGGCGCTAGGGATTGGATTAAGCTTTGAGGATCCCGCGACGGCTGCGCAAGAAGTGGCGCGGCGCACCGCGGCGAATACCTCCTCCATGCTGCAGGACGTGTTGCGGGGGGCGCCGACCGAGGTGGACGCGATTTGCGGGACGGTGGTGCGCGCCGGGCAGCGTGTGGGCGTGGCCACGCCAATCAATGAGCTGATGTGGAAGCTGGTGCAGGCGAAGGTCGAAAGCGTGGAGGGTAGGGATGACTGACCCATTTCCTGAACCTATCCGCAAGTTGCCGCTGGCAGACATTCCATTAAAGGGCGTTACGGCTTATTTGGCTCAAGGCAAGGAGCAGCAAACACTTTTCATGTTTTTCGAAGAGGACGTTGAACTTCCAGAGCATGCCCACAAAGCCCAATGGGGCTTGGTGATTGAGGGTGCAATACAGATGACGATTGGAGGGCACACGCGCACGTATGGCAAGGGTGAACACTATTTCATTCCCGCCGGCGTAGCCCATTCTGCCAGCATCCAAGCCGGATACGCAGACATTACCTATTTCGATGAAGCAGACCGCTATGGTATTAAGGAAGACGGATGAAAAAAGTCGACACAATTGAAGCGCTTAGGATGGCGCGCGCCACCCTGGCGGGACCGGTGGGCTTTGTGCCAACGATGGGTTTTTTGCATGCGGGACACCTCTCCCTTGTCGAGCGGGCGAAGGCAGAGTGTGCGTCGGTGGTGGTGAGCATATTTGTGAACCCGACCCAGTTTGGGCCGAATGAGGATCTGGAGGCTTACCCGCGGGACCTCCCCAAAGACCTGGCGATGCTGGAAGCAGCGGGCGTAGATCTCGTATGGCTGCCGACGCCGGAAGTGATCTACCCGCCAGGATTCCAAACCTGGGTGGAGGTTGAGGATGTGACCCAGCCGCTAGAGGGGGCCAAACGGCCCGGGCATTTCCGCGGCGTGACTACGGTGGTGGCGAAACTGTTCAATGCGGTGGAGCCGGACCGGGCATATTTTGGGCAGAAGGACGCCCAGCAAGTGGCGGTGATCCGGCAAATGGCGCGGGACTTGAATGTGCCCGTGGAGATTGTTGTGGGAGAAACAGTCCGCGAGCCGGATGGGTTGGCGATGTCCAGCCGGAATAACTATTTGAATGGTGAGGAACGAGAGGCGGCGACGTTGCTGATCCGGGCGCTGCGTGCAGCGAAGGAACTGTATGCACAGGGCGAACGGAATGCTGACGCCATCCGAGAACGGATGCGAGCCGTGATTGCGGCTGAGCCTTTGGCGCGCCTCGATTATGTTTCCAGCGCGCACCCGGAAACGCTTGTGGAGCTGGAAACGATAGATGCAGGCGCGCTGCTTTCGATGGCAGTCTTTGTGGGCAAGACGCGCCTGATAGATAATTTGGTGATAGGCACGAAGTGAATGGAGACCGATAATAGTGACGGAGGACTGTGATGCTGCTGACGATTGATGTAGGCAATACAAATATTACACTGGGGCTCTACGAAGGCGAGACGTTGGGGCCGCGCTGGCGGATGGCGACCAACCACCAGAGCATGCCCGACGAATATGGACTGCAATTTATGGGCATGTTCGCGCACGCGGGAATCGATGTGGACAGCCTGGATGGGATTTGTTTGGCCTCCGTGGTGCCGCCGCTGACCGGGATCGTGGTGGAGGCCTGCCGCAACTATTTGCAAAAGGATCCGCTGGTGGTGGACGCCGGGGTGAAGACGGGCGTTCGCGTGCTCTATGAGGACCCCAAAGCGGTGGGAGCGGATCGCATCGTCGACGCCGCGGCCGTTCAGCATTTGTACGGCGGGCCGGCCTGCGTGGTGGATTTCGGCACGGGCACGACTTTTGACGCTATTACGAAAGATGGCGAATACTTGGGCGGCGCCATCGCGCCGGGGATCGGGATCGCCGCCGAGGCGCTTTTTTCCAGAGCAGCTAAGCTGATGCGCGTGGATTTAACCCGTCCGCCGGAGGCAATTGGGCGCAACACCACGCATGCACTGCAATCGGGCTTGTTGTTTGGCTACGTGGGGCTGGTGGAAGGCCTGGTAGCGCGCTTTCGCAAGGAGCTGGGTGAGGAAATGAAGGTGATTGCCACGGGCGGCTTGGCTGAAATTGTGGCCAAGGAAACAGATGTACTGGAGATCGTAGCCCCCTGGCTGACGCTGGACGGGTTACGCATTATTTGGGGGTTGAACCATGCCGGATAAACGCATCGCCTTCGCAACCTTCGAGAGAATGCCGGACGTGACCGACGATGACCAACTCGCCGTTGCCGCGCTGGCCGCCAGGGGCGTAGAGGCCCTGCCCGCTGTGTGGGATGATGAGGCTGTGGATTGGGCGGCTTTCGATGGGGTGGTGCTGCGCTCCTGCTGGGATTACCATCTCAAGGCAGAAGCTTTTGCCGTTTGGCTTGAAGGCCTGGAGGCATTGGGCGTCCCCGTTTGGAATCCGCCGGATATCCTGCGCTGGAACATGGAAAAGCTATATTTGAGCGATCTGCAGGAATTGGGCATCTCGGTGACGCCCTCCGTGTGGCTGCCGCGCGGCGCGCACGTGCAATTGACGGATTTGCTTGAAGACAAGGGCTGGGGCGAGGCGGTGGTTAAGCCTACGGTGTCTGCTAGTGCGGATAACACTCGGCGCATGTCCTTGGCCACGGCGAAGAACGCTCAGGGTGGGATGGAAGAGTTGTTGAAGCGCGGCGGTGTGGTGGTGCAACCCTTTTTGGATGAGGTTAAGAGCAAGGGCGAATGGTCATTGATATTTTTTGGCAAGCGCTACAGCCACGCGGTGCTTAAGCGGCCGGGTGATGACGATTTTCGGGTGCAAAGACATCTGGGGGGCAGTGAATCTGCCGGGCGGCCACCGGCTGGCCTGATTGAGCAAGCCAGCGAGATCCTGGAGCAAGTGAACGATCCTGTGGTTTACGCACGGGTAGACGGCGTGGAGCGAGAGGGGCGCTTGGTGCTGATGGAACTTGAATTGATTGAGCCAGCGCTGTTCTTTATGTTTGACGAAGGCGCGGCAGACCGCTTTGCGGAAGAAGTGAGGAAATGGATATGAGTGTGCTCGCAGGCAAGCGGGTGCTGTTGGGGGTAACCGGTTCGATTGCCAGCTACAAGGCGGTTGAGTTGGCCTCCACATTGACCCAGCTTGGGTTGGAGGTGGACGTGGTGCTCACACGCGGGGCGCGGCAATTCGTGAGCGCACTGACTTTTCAATCCGTGACCGGCCAGCGGGCCTATGTGGATGAGGATTTATGGGGCGCGGAGGGCCATGTGCTGCATATCGGATTGGGTAAAGCGGCGGAATTGATTGTAGTTGCGCCGGCGACGGCCAATACGCTGGCCAAACTGGCGAGCGGCACAGCCGACAATTTGCTGACGCTCACCGCGCTGGCGAGCGAGGCACCGCTACTGGTTGCGCCGGCGATGGATGGGGGCATGTTTGAGCACCCCGCGACGCAGGTCAATTTGGCGCTATTGAAGGAGCGCGGTGTTGAAATCGTGGGGCCCGAAAGCGGGCACTTGGCTTCGGGGCTGGAGGCAATAGGACGGATGACTGAGCCCGCCAGGCTGGCAGGCCATGTTCGCAAATTGTTGGGGCGTTCGGGGCCGCTCGTTGGGCAGACAGTGGTGGTGTCGGCAGGCGGCACCCAGGAGGCGATTGATCCGGTGCGAGTGATTGCCAATCGCTCTTCCGGCAAGCAGGGCTACGCCCTGGCGCAAGCGGCGATTGATTTGGGGGCGGAGGTGGTTCTGGTGAGCGGCCCGACTGCCTTGGTTTCTTCGGTGGGCGCCCAGCTGGTGTCGGTGACCAGTGGCCGGGAGATGAAGGCTGAAGTGGTAAAGGCGGCGCGCAAGGCGGACGCGCTGTTGATGGCGGCGGCGGTGGCCGATTTCCGGCCGACGCGAGCGGCCAAGGAGAAAATCAAGCGGGTTGAAGGCGCGCCCAAGGTGGCGCTGACCGCCAACCCGGATATTTTGGAGGCGGTCTCGGAAGGGCGCAAAAAATTTGGCAAGCCGCGCGTGGTGGTGGGGTTTGCAGCTGAGAGTGAGAATCTGCTGGAGAATGCGGCGGGCAAACTCAGGGCGAAAGACGTGGACCTGATGGTGGCCAACGATATTTCGGCGGCGGCCGCTGGCTTTGAGGTGGATACCAACCAAGTGGTGTTAGTGGATGCAGGGGGTCACGAAGAACTTCCTTTGATGAGCAAGGCGGAGGTAGGGGAGCGGGTGTTGGCGCGAGTGGTGGAGATGTTAGAGAAGCTGAAATGATTAAAGGGCAAAGAGATTAATATTTGGCTGTGTTTGAGTTTCGGATTTAGCAGGCGAGGCTTAGACCGCTCCAGCGGTTTGCAACGAGTGGCTCGGATTCCCCGGGCCATTTGTGTTAATGGGGTTATTCGTAGGCGCTGCGCAGCTGGCGGGTGAGAACGATGACGGCCAGCAGCACAAGGGAAGCCAGAATCAGACCAGACGCACCCACATCGTCGGCGAAGCCTGTGTCCGGGAGGGCTGAAGGGGTTGAGGTGGGCGTGAGGGTGCCGGTTGAGGCGGCATTGGTGGCGGCCAGCGCCGCGTTGGTAAGCGCGGCTTCCACCGTCGCCGTTTCGCCTGCGGTGGTGGGGCCGGGTGTGTTCGTAAAGATGGGTGTCACCGGAGTATCTGTGGCGGCGATGGTGGCTTGCTCAGTGGGGGAAGGGCTGGCGGTTTGAGTAGGCGTACGGGTGGCTGTAGCTGAAGCCGTGGACGTGCTGGTGTTGGTGCTTGTGTCCTGCGCGGCGGCGAGGGCAAGTGCGGTGGTAGTTTGCTGTACGCTGCTGGGTTGTTTTGGCTCGGCGGCCTGCTGGCGAGGCAAAATGACGAGTGCATAAATGGCCATACTGATGAGGGCCAGCAACATGATGGCGCCCAGCACGCCAGCGACGACCATGAAGCTGCGGCCGCTGGACGGCCGCGGGCGTTTGGGCTCTTCTTCAGGAAGATCGAGATCGATGTCGTCTAGCATTGATTTCCTTAATAGTTCCGAAACCTATTTTTACCCTAGAACCTCAAGGTTTGCCAGCGGTACCAGGGCGTGCCCCCTCTTAGAGAGGGCAATTTCGGCCGCTTTAGCGCGCAGCCCGCTGGGGAACAGGGTGCTTCCCGGGAGCAGGGCAGTGATTTCGCCAATCTCTCCGGCATGCGGGGCGCGCAGGATGCGAACTGTTTGCCCGAGGCGGAAATTTTCAGCCTCAGTGGGCAGCGGGGGGGTGCCTGCATCCGAGAGCGGGATTAACACTTCGGGGCGCAGGTCTTCGAATGGATCTGTAGGTTGTGCGTTGAGGGTAGCGGCCTCGCCGTTGAGATCTGAGAGCAGTTGGTGGGCTACCTGATTCATGGGGAGCCGGCCGAAGCCCTCGGTAAGAAGGATGGGGTATTCGAGCTTGCGGGCGGCAGGCCAGAGGCGCGTGGCAAGGCTGGAGAGAATGAGCCCGCGGATGGGCACCTGACCGGCCAACTCAAGCGCCTGGAGTTGGTTGCAGTGACCCGCGACGAGGATGGCGCCGCGCATACTCATATCAATGGCATCCGCAGTCAGGACATGATCGGGACGTTTAGCGAGGAGCTGCAGAATGCCGTCGCCGTAGCGATGGTTGCCCCAAACGCCCTGGAGCCAGGCCCCCGAATATTGAAGGATGACGCCGCGACCGGGCTCAACATCCACTATCTTGCCCGCCAGGCGAGCGGGGAGTTTGGTGGATTCGTCGTCAACTTGGAGAAGAACCTGGCCGCCGCTAAAGGCAACCACGCGCCCGTTTTCGGGCGCCCGCAGTAGACGCGCGCCAACAGCGCGACGGCCGGCGATGATGGCGCCCTTTTCAACCATTTCCCCAATTTGGCGCTGCATGAGGCCAGCCACACGGTTTTCGGGGACATTCAGGGCGCGAGCAGCATCCAACATAATGTGCCGCGTGGAGGTGGCCGCCTGGGCTACGGTATCCGCCGACGACACCAGGTCGCCGACCTTGACGAGGACGTTGCCCTCCGCGTCGAGTAAGCGGCGACGGCGAATGGTGGTGCGGGATTGGATGTACGTGACGGGGGCGACCATGTCAGGATTCCAACAGATATTGCTGCCAGTTATCAAGGTTGGCTTTGCGGCGATCCGGCTGGCTGGGGACAGTGATGGGCCGTCCACGCGCATCCACGATAAGCCCAAAGCGCCCGCCCACCACGCGGCGCACCCAGCCACCATGGCCAGGGCCGAGTCCAACATCCATATTTTGGAGGGGATAGACGTAGACGTCGGCGGTTTTGCCCATCGGCAGGGAAACGCTTTGCAGCGAACCCTCATTGACCTCGACAACCGGTTTCTTTTCGCCATCAATGACCATCTGGAGACGCAGAACAGGGCTGCCGCTGCGCGCTTTTCCAACCGGGCTAATGACCGTGCCCAGATTGACGAAGGAGTTCGATTCGAGCACCTGGACGGCTAGCAGGGGATTGATTTCCGCCCCGGCGCCCAGCGCGGCGGCTAGGTTGTTTTGATCGAGGATGATGGTGGCGATGCCCACGGGTTGGATGGAATCGAGAATCATGAGGAGGCTTTGAATGAGCCGTGGGGCGTGGGCAACGACGCTGCCGGAAACCATGATGCGATCAAACCAGGGCACCGTACCGGGCAGCGGATAGATGGCATCCTGTGGGAATCCGGCGAGGCTTTTGCCAATGGCGAGACGCATGATCTGGCGCGCGGCGGCCTGCTCAATGGCAAGATCCTGCTCAGTGGCGGGCAGAGTTTGGGGGGCGAGGGGTTTGTTGTAGAGATAGTCGAGGATGTCCTCTTCGGCAATTTCGGGCGAAAGCCAGCGGCTAATTTGGGACAAATGGGTCTCTTCGAGCAGGCCATTGAGGCCGCGCCCGATGCCGAGATTGGAATAGACTTTGAGGTCGAGTTCGCCACTGAACGCGGCTGCGACGGTGGTGCTGGAGGCGCCAATATCTACGCCGAGCATGCCCTTGGGATAGTCAATGACCATGCTGAGGAAACGTATGGAGCGGCCGAAGGCGGCAGCGGTGGGGTGGTAATGACCACCAGCGAGGATGTTGAGTTGGTCCAGGCCGGGGACTTTGCGAGCCTGAATCTCATAGGCGATGCGGCTCAGGCTGTGGGCGGCGGGGCCGAGGTTCTCGTCTTCGAGGTTGGGGCGGATATTTTCGGCGAGGTGCAGCCGAGTGAGCGCGCCGAGCAGGGATTCAATTTCCTCCTGTAGGTTCTCGTTGCCGACGAAAAGCAGGTCGGGGCGCAGATTCTCGGGGAGCAGTTTGAGAGCCAGGGCCAGGTAGTTGGCGAGGCGGATCACGGATCGGGATGCGCCTCGGTTGGTGCCACCGCCGAGGACAATGAGATCGGGTTTTGTTTGGCTGATGGAATCAATGATGGCTTCGGGTTTGCGGCGATCACCGAGACTGAAAGAATCCACAATCTGCGCGTAGGTGGAGTTGACTAAGTTGTTCACACTGGTGAGGGAGACGCCTTCCAGCAGGCCAATGGTGATGACCTTGAGGATGGGGCCGCCGGAGAAGGTGGCGGTGAGGGCATTGGCGCCGGCACCCGATTCCTCATCGGGGGAAATCAGCAAACCGCGCTCCGAAAGGAGAACGCGCCCGGTGAGTTCCTCCACCTGCTCGAGCGCATCCAACACGCCAATATTCAAATCGTGGGCGGGGGCGGCGGTGGTACTCGGGGCCTGGACGCTGGCAAGCAGACGGTAGCTACCCTCCACGGTATCGAAAAACTGGGCGCGGGTGTTCACGCTGCCAACATCAACCGTGACCAGGGAGGGGGCGGATTTCGGTCGTTTTTCGCTCATGTCAGCTACCAAGGAAATAAGCCGCAACATTGATCAGGAAATCGAGGCGTTCGATCAAGGCGGTGAGCGCGGCAAGCAGCACGCCGGAGAAAAGCACGGCCAGGGTGATGGGGATGAAGACGCGCCCAATCCAGGCGAGGACATCCACGAAGATGGCGCGCTCGGGAGGCAGGTTGCCGCGGCTGCGTGCGCCGAAATGGAAATAGGCCAGCGTGCCAATGGTGGCCAACAGGGTGATTAACCCCTGAAGGATGATGGCCGTGCCTTCGGCGTAGTAGCCTCCTTGCAAGGCAAGATCGAATGAATCCAGATCGAAGACGGCGGATGAAGCCGCAACTTGGGGCAGGATGGTGCCCTGAACGGCGCCGCCAATGGCCAGAGCGGCGCCAATGCCAACCAACATGGCGCTAACCGGGTTGCCGAGGACGGCTGTGCGCGGCCAGAGCTTGGTGAGCAGCAGCAAGGTAAGGCCGGTGCGCATGATGAGATCGAAGGCGCCGATCTGGGGTACGCCGATCAATTGCCCTTGAAGCGGGAGGATGAATTGGGGAATCAGGATCTCTTCAATGGCAACCGCGCCGGCATACCCGGCAGCAACGCCGACAAAGAGATGCAGCACAAGACGGAAAAGCGCGTGATCCTCAATGATGTAGGAGAGCGTAATGAGGGTGAGGATGGCGGCGACCACGACGCCGGAGATGGAGAGCAGATCGTTACCCAAAGGCATCGATATCCTCCTCCGGCTGCTCTTGCGTGGCTGGCGGTTCAGGTTCCTCGGTTTCGTCGTCCAGAACGGGGATGCGGCGCTCGGGACGAATATGGATCAGCCGACCATAGAGGCCACCCAACAGAATGAGGATGACCATTGCGCCAACCCCAAAGCTATAAGCATCCCAATAAGCCCGCGCAAGGCCCTCACGCCCACGCAGGGCTTCGTAATTGGCTGCGCCGCTCAAACCGGCGATCAGGCTTTTCAGTGTGGCTGGGTGGCTTTGCAAATAAGGGAAGAGCAGCGGGCCGGCCTGGGCGCTGGTGGCCACGGATAGCCCCTGGGGCAGCGCGCGACCGACCTGTTCGATCCAGGCGCGGGCCTCTTCGCCATCGCTGCTGATGACCAGCACAAGGCTGAAATCGGAGAGACTCTGAATGGGGGCGAGGGCGGGATGGGCCCATTGGGTGGCGTGGAAGCTGAGAGGGTCGGTGGCAAATTGACGCAGACCGGCGGCGGCGCCGGAAAGATAGCCGAGGTTGACATAGTCGCCGCTGGCGATGCTGGGCTGCTGGCTCAATTGATCCCCCAGCAAGCGCTCAACCAGAGCGGGGCCGGTGGGCGAGGTGGAAACGAAAACGAGGCGCGCCTGGCGCTCAAGCAGATGATCCAGCACCGGAACAGCCACGGTTTGCAGCTCGCCAATAAGCGCGGGCTGGACTTCAAAAGCGATAAGGACCGGCGCATCAGGGGGCAATGTTTCAATTTGGTTAAATAGCGCCGACGTTTCAGGGTAGGCGCCAATGCTGGGGCGAATGGAATTGCGGCTGCCGGTGAGCAAAGGAATGAGGACGGAAATAAGCAAGATGCCTGCAATGATCCAGCGTAAGAAACGGGTGGGCCGGGCAATGCGGCGCTGAAAATCTTCTTTCGAGGCATGCTCAGAAGCGAGCATGCGCTTGAGGGCATTGACATGGCGCTGCTGGTTGGGATTGGCTTCCACACCAAACGAAAGCGAACCGGTGCGGCCGACCTGGATGATCTCCGGCTCGGCAGGCAGGATGCCACTCAAGCCAGCCAGCGGGCCGGTCTCTTCCTGGTCGGTGGGTTCGTCTGAGGGCAAACTCGGGAGGGGCGGGAGCGCGCCCGTGGGGCGAATGGCCCTGAGCCAGGGCGGCAAATCAGCTGGAGCGAGAGCTTCTTCCTCTGAGGGGAGAAAGGCCGAGGGGCTGGGTGGCTGCTGCGGCGGCTGAACTTGCTCCTCTTCTTCGTCGTCATCGTCGAAGAACCAATCGGGGATGCCGGCACCCAACTCAGTTGATGAGGCTTGCTCATCAACGCTGGAATCTTGCGCATTCTCTTCGGATAGCTCCTCGCTAACAGACGAGGAGTCAGGAGAAATCGATTCGAGACCTCCGGTTGGATCAGGGAGGTCAGGTGAAGCCGCGGGCTGGGGCTGGGTGTCGCTCAGAGGAACTTTGGACTCCTGCTCGATCTCACTCAACAAGTCAGACAGATCAGGAAGGGGCTCTTCTTCCGGCTCGGGCTGTGCTTGGGCGGTTTCCTCGGGAAGGGGTTCCCGCGCGGGCTGATCGCCCTGGACCCGGCGGCGAATATCGAGCAGCCAATCAGGCTCTTCTTTGGCTGTCGGTGCGGGATCTTGCGCGGGTTGTGGGTCGGTTGGCTGCGTTTCAGGGACAGATGCGGATGGGGGCTGCTCCTGTGCTTGGGCTTCCGCCTCAGGCTCGGGCGTATCAGATTGGCGGCGGCGCAACGCTTTCAGCCAATTGGGCAGATCTTCCTCGGGGTCCTGTGAAAATTGGTAGGACATGGGTTAGCCGCCGAAGGGCCGATCCGC
>QWJF01000041.1 GCA_009391835.1 Chloroflexota bacterium
AGCAATGGAGGTGGCATTACAACCAGATTAGACCCCACAGTGCACTAGGCTACAAAGCCCCTACACCGGTGACATTCCTCCCGGCAGCTTCACATCCCCAGCTTGTTAGAGTAACATAAGCACTGGTACAACTATTGGGGGCAGGTCAGGTTTGGCATAAGGAGTATTGCAATGGGCGAGAAAGGCAAACGTGATAAGGGGAAACGGGAGACAAAAAAGGAGGCCAAGCTCTCTATTAAGGAGAAGCGGAAGCTGAAGAAGGAAAAAGCGCAAAACAAATAAGATAAACGAAACAAAGGCCCGGCCATCGCCGGGCCTTATGTTTACAGGCAGCGGTATAATGCCGCCATGCACCAATTGCCGAGCGAATGCCCTGTTTGCGGGGGCGAATTACTGATCAACCGGGTGACCTGCCGTGAATGCGATACGGCCATTGAGGGGCGCTTTTTCACAGGGACCTTTGCGCGTTTGAATGAGGAGCAGCTCCACTTTGTTGAAGCCTTTGTGCGCAATGAGGGCAAGATTACGCGCATGGAGGAAGAGTTCAGTCTTTCCTACCCCACCATCCGCAGCCGCTTGCATGAGGTGATTCGCGCCCTGGGCTATGAACCCGGAAAAGAAGGCCCCACCACGCTAACGGAAGAGGAGCGCCGCCAGATCCTTGAGGATTTGGATAGCGGAAAGATCACCTCCGAAGAAGCCATGAAGATGCTGGAGTAGATCGGCCACACTCTGCAGGCAAAACGAAAAAAAGACGCCAACTGGCGTCTTTTGCTTTAACGCAATCCGATTAATCGGAAGACGTTGAACTGGATTTGGTCTCAGATTTCTTGGTTTCCGGCTTTGCGGCTCCCTTGCCTTCGCTCTTCGTATCCGCCTTGCCGGCATCCTTGGCTTTACCGTTCGTGGAGGATGGGATTGCTGAAGATTTGCGCTTGTCTGTCACGTAAAAGCCGGAACCCTTGAACACAACCCCGGCAGCGCTATAGACTTTTCGCAGCGTGTGTTTATGGCAGGCCGGGCAGGCCCGCAGCGGCGAATCGCTAAAGCTCTGTTGCTTATCGAATTGGTGACCGCAAATTTCGCAATGGTAAGTGTAAACAGGCATGGTTTTTCTATTAGTTCGGAAGCGAGATTATAGCCCTCCCCCGATGAGCTGACAAGACGAATGCGCCTTAAGGTTGGATTTGCTGCTGGGCTTCGGCGCGCCATTCGGCGGGCACGTCGCCCGCGGGTAGGGCCAGCAGATTTTGCCAATCGGGAAGAGCGGTATCCGGCTGGCCCAGAGCCATAAGGATCGTGGCCCGCCAGTAATAAAAGGCGGCCATCTGCAGGTTGGTCTCGGCCAGGCTGCTGCTGCTGTTGATTTCAAAGAAGGCGCTGCCGGCATTGCCAGATTTGAGAAGAGCCTCGGCCAGCGCCACGCGCGCCTCGAACCAATCCGGCAGTGCCGCGACGGCCACCCGGATGAATTCCACCGCGTTGTCGTAGTTCGCGCTGGATAGATCGTCCAAACCGCGATAATACGAGGCGTAGGGCAAGCTGGTATCCAGTTGCAACGCGCGCTCAAAAGCATCCAGCGCCTGGGCCTCGTTGCCGGCCTGGATATAGCTGAGGCCGAGAAGTTGCCAACCGGCGCCGTTGCTGGCCCGGAAGGTCAGGAAGGTCTGCAGGGCGTCGATCGCCGCTGCACTGTTCCCCAGCTCGAGATGGGCTTCGGCGAGCACCGGGTAATTTTCCATCAGCGTAACGTCCAACTGCAGGGCCCGGCTTGCGTCGGTGAGCGCCAGCTCATAATTTTCCAACGCCAGGTAGGCGCGCGCCTTGTCGTAGTGCACAACCGGGGAGAGCGGGGCCAGCGCTTCGGCGGCGCTGAAATTATCCAGGGCGCGGGTCGGGTCATTGCGATCTAGATAGTATTCGCCGCGCACGAGGTGGGCCAGCATCAGGTTATTGTCGAGTAGTAACGCGGTGTTTAAATCGGTGAGGATCGCGGCATCTTCGTTGCCCAACTGTAGATCGGATTGGGCGCGCCCCAAATAGGCAGGTGCAAATTGCTGGTTAATCACCAGTGCCCGCTCAAAGGCGGCCCGCGCCGTCGCATAATCCTTGAGGCGCAGATTGGATTCCCCAATGTAATAGGCCGCGTCTGCGTCCCTGGGGAAAGCGGCCAGATGCTCTTCAAAGGAGGCAATCGCACCGTGCCAGTCACCGGCTTCGAAACCCAGAATGCCCTGTTGGAAAGCCCGGCTGCTGGCATGCGGTGTGCCCACGTAGCGCGGCGTGGGCGTATGCGGGAAGGGCAGCAGTTCTTGGGCGTCGCGCGGGGCGACAACAATCTCCCGTGTAACGGTGGGTACATCCGGGAGCGTAACGGGCACGCTGGCGGTGGCTTCCTGGGTCAAGCTTAATGTCGCTGTGCCGTCATCGTTCAGGATCAGGCCGTTCGCCGCCGCATAATAGCCGATCAGGATTAGCACGAGGCCAAAACCCAGGCTGCCAAGGATCCAATTCAGCGACCAGGGTTCCTCTGTTGGCGCTTCTACCACTTCGACTAAGGTGGGAGCGGCAATCTCGCTGGTTTGCCAATCGTCCTGCTGCTGTGGCTCGGCGGGGATTGGCTCCTCGCTGGGAAGGGGTGCATTCAATAGATTGAGATCGTGCTTGGCCGCGCTATTTTCGGGATCCAACTTGAGAACGTTGTGCAGGCAGTAAATACGTTCCTCACGCGATTCAACCGCGGTACTCATGAGCAGCCAATAGAGCGGCTCCTGATTATCCAGGCGTAGTAGCTTGAGGAGTAGTTCGCGGGCGCGGGCCAGATTGCCAGCCTGACTTGCGTCTACCGCTTCCTGCAACATGTTTTCTTTGTCAGACATATAAGACCTGCGTCAGTTTAGCATAGCGACCGCCGACCGACAAGATTTGGCGATTGGTATAATCCGGCGATGCACGTGAAAGCCGCGCGCCGGCAACCTCTCGGCGTGCTCATCCCCCTGATGTTCATTCTTACCGCTTGCAGCAATTCGCCCAACTCTGTGGCGCAAACGCCAAGCGCCAGCCCCGTATTGACCCCTTACACCACTCCGACTGGTGCAGTGACTGAGACGCAAGAGGCCGTGGAGGCCCCAACGTCCGCCGTGCCTGAATCAACTGCCACGCCTTTCAGCCACACGATTGCAGCCGGGGAAACCTTGGTTGGCTTGGCCGAACGTTATGGGATAACGCTGGAAGCGCTGCTGGCTGCCAATCCTGGGGTAGACGCTCGCTTCTTGAGCGTCGGGTTGGAGATTAACATTCCAGAAAGTGATGGATCGGGTGTGGCCTCCGATGCGCTCGCCACCCCTTCGGCGCTGCCCCTGGACCTGACTGAGCCGATTTGCTATGCCACTACAGCCGGGGAATTGTGGTGTTTTGTGCTGGTCGAAAACACCCAGAAAGCCCTGGTGGATACCGTAGCCGGGCGCGTGCATCTGCTAGATAAGGATGGGGTCATCCTGTCCAGCGCGCAGGCAATTACGCCGATAAACGCGTTTGAGGTGGGCGAGGCGATGCCCTTGGTGGGCTATTGGCAAACCCCGCCTGCTGGCTGGGCCAGCGCACAGGGACAGCTGCTCAGTGCCTACGTGGCGGCCGAGCCTCAGGAACGCTATTTCGCCAGTAGTGTGTCCAACGAGGAAACCACCATCGCCGATAATGGACGCAGTGCCAAACTTAGCGGCGCGGTAGAGTTGCCTGAAGGTGCAACACCCAGCTTAATCTGGGTGCTGGGCATTGCCTACGACGCGCAGGGGCGCGTGCTGGGCGTCCGTCGCTGGGAAAGTGACGGCGACGATAAAGAGTTTGAGTTTTACGTGTACAGTTTGGGGGGAGAGATTGTGCGCGTTGAATTGCTTAGCGAAGCGCGGCCCTAAGGCCCAAAATAAGGGCCGGCAATGACCCGCAAGGGGATGGGGGCGAAAACCAGGACGAAAACCACAAGGCCAAACCAAGCCAGGGCCTTGCGCCCTGGATTTAAGCGGGTGATTTGATCCAACGGCTGGGCATGCGTGCTGCCCATCATAAAGATTAGGAAAACCCAGAGCCACCAACCCGACCAGAAAAAGCCCAATCCCGCCAGCCCCAGTAGGATAATCGGCAGCAACCGGCGCGCCTTCTTGCCGAAGAGCGAATAAAGGATGTGGCCGCCATCCAGCTGACCGGCCGGGATGAGATTCAAAGCGGTAACGAGCAGGCCCGCCCAGCCTGCCCAGGCGATGGGGTGCAGGATAACGTCGCTGCCGCCCAGAGGCGTTGGCAGGCCGGTGAAGAGATAGCGCAGCCAGTAAAGCAGGGGCGAGACCCCGTCGTAAGTAAGCGGCGTGGGTAGAAATTGCCCGTGGGTGATGTGTTTTGCGAGTAGATACAGGATCGAGTTGCCCTCCAGGCTGAAGCCGTCGCCCGGACGAATGAAAATCGGGATGTTATCCAACGTCGAAAGAGAGAGGCCATAGAGCAGGATCGGGATCGCCACAACCAAGCCGGCCAATGGCCCGGCAATGCCAATATCCAACAATTCACGCCGGTTGCGGGGTGGTTCTTTGAGTTGGATGAAAGCGCCCAGTGTGCCGAATGGGCTGAAGGGGAAAGGCAAAAAGTAGGGCAGCGTCACCGCAGTGCGATGGTAGCGGCCGGCCAGGTAGTGGCCAAATTCATGCGCCAGCAAAATACCCAGCAGGCTGAGAGCAAAGGGAAGGCCGAGCGAGATATTGTCAATAAAGAGGGCGAAGATTTCTGCGAAGCCGGAAGGCAGTGGCCCCCGATAGCTGTAGAGCACCCCGGCAAATACAACACTAGCCAGGGTGAGGAGAAAGAGCAGCAAATTCACCCACGGGTTGGATTTTGTCGGGGTGGGAAGTCCAGGAATTAGCTGAATGATCTGGCTGCCCTTGTCCTCTAAGAAAACAGGGGTGAGACTGTGCGTTTTGAGGGCTTCGGTCAGCGCGGCGTGGGCTGCGATCGAGTCGCTGGTTAGGCGCCCCTCATAACGAACCACAAACGCCTGGCGCGGGCGGCCCCATGTGGTTTGCTCAATCTGAAAATGCTGAGCGATGATGCTTTCTAGTTGTTCGTTATCCGGCTGTTCACTCAAAGGGAAACTCTACGCGTGATGGCTGTCATGGATGGGGAGGAGCATACCTCAGCGCCAAAGCTTTGACAAGCAAGGGGCTGGACGGGGACATTCACTTAGGGATTTGCGGGCGCAAATGACAAAAGGTATACTCCTCTAATCTATCCGCCCAGCCGAAAACCTTACCTGTACGTTTTGGCAGGGGGGTTTTTTTATGCCCAGAATTGATATCGAGACAGTATGGCCCACGTATCCCATAAATTAAAAACGGCATTTGAGGGCGCCCTGGCGGGTGGAGGGGATCCGGCTACTTCCCCCCTCTATGTGTTCGGCCCTTTCCTGCGCCTGATTGTTGTCGCTGGCGTGGCGCAGATCACTTTTGGCGCATCCGTATGGCTCGTAGTGATCACCATCGCGGTGGTATCCGCGATGTATCGGCTCGTGATGCGTTGGGTTACGGATGGCAGCGGGGGCAGTGGGCTTAGCGAGGAAGAATTTGGCAGTTGGGCCGTCAAGGTCAATGCCGCCATCACATTCATCGAATACACTCTCACCTTTTTGGTGAGCATGGCCGCGATGGTCACCTTTATAGCGGATCGCCTGCCCGTCTTGAATGAGCGCATGCTCGGCATCCAATACCGCACGGTTGTCGCCATCCTGTTGAGCGTGCTCACCGGTTGGCTGGTGAATCGGGGGCCCAAGGTGGCCGCCCGCGCCTTTGGCCCGGCTACCGCGGGAGTGCTGCTGCTGTTGTGGTCAATGGTGGTGGCCACGATTGTGAAGCAAGGCTTCAAGCTGCCTGATTTCAACTTACTGGCCTTTTCCCCCGAGAATTTTCACTTCACTCTGGGTGGCTATGTGCGCATTTTGGCGGTGATGACCGGCATCGAAGTGTTCGCCAACCTGGTGGCGGCCTATGGGGGCACGAACGAGCAAAAGAGCAGCAAAGCCTTCAAAAGCCTGCTCATCATTATGGGCACCACTGCGGTGACCATGCTGATCGTGGGCCCGGCCATCTTCGATTTGGCAGACCCGTTGAACGAACAGGTTTCCGTATTCACCCAAACGATGGATGCGCTGCTGCCCGCGCCCTTGCCGCTCATAGGAACGCTGGTGGGTATCGCCGTACTGATGTCCGCATCCGCCGCCGCGGCCCAGGGAGTCCAAAACCTGGCCCTGGGCCTCACCAAGCGCCGCTACATCCCTCAATCGTTTGGTAGGCAAAATCAATATGAAGTGGCTGATCGTCCCGTCTGGCTCCAGGTGGTCATCGTCACTTTCGCCTATTTACTGTTTGGCACCAACGAAGAAACCTATCTGGCGATCTATGCCGCTGGCGTGTTCATCTTGCTGAGTATGACAGGTTGGGCCGTGACCAAGCGCTTGATTCGCCAGGTGCGCAGCGATTTTCGTTGGGCCAGCGCCGCGCTTATCGCCGGCACCATCCTCGCCGCCTTGCTGACTACTGCTGCCACCATCATTATTTTTGAAGAACGCTTTTTGGAAGGGGCCTGGACTTTCTTCGTATTCATCCCCATGCTCTATGCCGTGTTCAGCTATTTCCGCAACCTGCTGGGCGAGCCCACCCCAGAGATGGATTACCTGGGCCAACTGGATGCCGCTCAATTGGCAGGCTTCGGCTTTGGGCAAACTGCCTTTGAAGAAAGCGAGAATGGCGAAAGGCCGTCACCGCTAAAATGGGAGCCCGCGCCCATTGAAGAAAGCAACTGGCGCAAAGATCGCGTAGCCATCAAGCGCATCGCCGTCTTGCTGGATGGATCGAGCTATGCGGCGCAGGCGCTTCCCTTGGCTGAGCTTTTAAGCAAAAAGTTGGGGGCCACGCTCTATTTGCTTTCATCAGTCAAAGACCACACCAAAGCCTTCGCCGAAAGTTTTGACGAAACCAGCCGGGTGCGACAGCTGTATCTTGAAAAGGTGTCTAAGCAGCTCAAAGCCAATGGTATCCAGGTTGAGCTTGAGGTAAGGCCAGGTTTTATCGCCGAGGCCACCAAGGCCTTTGTCGAAGACAAGCAGATTGATATGTTGGTCATCAGCGATCGGGGCAAATCAGAATCCAGCAGTTGGGTCAAGGGAGGGGCTTCGAAGAAGCTGATGCGCACGGTTCGAGTGCCCGTGATCATTGTGCCGACTGTCGCGCGCGATGAAAAGCGCCCGCCGGCAAAGCTGAAGCGCATTCTGGTGGGGCTGGATGGATCCATCCGCTCGGAAAATGCGCTGCTGTATGCGCGCGCGATTGCCAAAGCGATGAAGAGCGAAATTGTGCTGCTTACTGTGCCGGCGGTTCCAGAAACCCAAAAATACCGCGCCGCGGCAGAGGTGGTCGAAAAAATCCGCACAGCCGCGGAGCTTGAAATGCAATCCTTCCTGGGAGCCGTCACTGAAAGTCTGAAAGCCGAAGGCCTGAAGGTGCGGCCGCTGGTTACCGGGATGCAGCCGGCGCGCACCATTGTTTTTGTAGGCGAGGAAGAAGATATCGATATGATCCTGCTTACCTCGCGCGGTCGCGGCGGTGTTGATCTCTTGTTTACCGGCAGTGTGGCTGATCGCGTGGTGGATCAAAGTGCGCTGCCCGTGCTTCTCGTGCCCACCGCAAATGGCAATCCTTGAGCGTGAGAGACGTTAAAAAAGAGTGCCGTCAGGCGCTCTTTTTGTTTAAGGCTACATTGTGAATCAGAAAAGCAGAGAAGCCAGTTCGGCGCGGTATTCCTTGGTTTGCAGATTATCTTCGCCGAGCAAATGCAGCAACGCCACGAGCAAGCGGCGTATCTCACCATCCCGATAGTTTATGTTTTCTCGCAGAATACCCAGCATCCCGTCAATGGCGGATGGGATGTTACCGAGCGCAACCAAATGCAGGCTGTGCAGATAGGCTGAATCAAGATCCTCGTCCACTCCCTCAATGGTTGCTTGCTGGTCGGCGAGCAGAGCTTCGGCAAGTGGAATGAGCTGCTCCGCGATGCTGTATTCCTTACTCGCGGGAAATGTGCGCAGAATGGGCATTGCGTCGGCGGCCTTGCCTTGGGCCAGGTGTGTCTTGGCTAAGCCCAGCAAGGCGGGGCCGTTATCCGGGTTCTTGTGCAAAACGGCTCCGAAGGCCTGGGCGGCTCGCCCCCAATCGCCGCTGCCCAGCAAGCTAATGCCCTTTTCAAGGAAAAGATCGCCGGGCCCGGGAGCCAACTTGCGCAGAAAGCTGCGCACTTCCAACTCGGATCGCGCCCCGCTAAATTCACCGACCACCTGGCCCTTGAGAAACGCCTTGACCGCTGGAATGCCCTGAACCTGATATTGGATGGTCAGATTCGGGTTAGCGTCCACATCTACCTTTGCCAGCCGAAATGCGCCATCGCCTTCCTCGGCAAGCCGCTCCAGAATCGGGCTGAGTAATTTACAGGGCTGACACCACTCCGCCCAAAAATCGACAACCACAGGCGTCTCGTTAGAGAAAGCCAATACTTCGTATTGGAAATCGGATTCACTGACTTCAATGACATGTTCAGATGATTTCATAAACCCTCCAAGGGTTCTCTTATCTTAACCGAGAATGTCGCTGGTACGCGTAAAATTTGTATATATCTTTGTTCAGCTTGCACTTTAAGAAGCGCTCATTTGACGCAGTAGTCTGTGCATGCTACTATGTGGGCGTAGGTTTGAACTTATCCTGTAGGATTTATTTGCCTCTGCCTAACCCGTTTTGGGATTGACCCGTTAGGCTGGCACAGCAATTATTGTTTTGCAGCACCGGGAACAGGTTGTTGCCAGAGAGCATCCCATGAGCGAATTGGGATGTGCGGGTCGAGCGCAGATTTCTGCGCTTTTACTTTTAAGCGGAGTAGGAAGAGGCGCTAGGAGATTTGATGAGCGCCGAATTTATCTACCGAATTTTAGGAATGCTTTTGTTTGGGGTGGCTGGCGTGTATGGGGGAACCTATTATGCGCGGCTGGCTGGAGAAAGTCCCGAATTAATGGCTCAGGTCTTTGGCTTGTTGGGCGCTCTCGCCGGCCTGGTGCTAACCCCCTGGCTCACGATCCGGCCCATCCGAGCGGCCCGTGCCTTGCTGGCCCAGCTCTCCATCCGCACCTTGATTGCCGGTGTACTGGGGCTCATCCTGGGTCTGGTTGTTGCCGGGTTGTTGACGATTCCTATCTCCCTCCTGCCCGAACCCTTTAGCCAAATATTGCCAATCGTGGTTGCGGTGCTGCTCAGTTACTTTGGCGTGGTGGTCTTTATTTCCCGCCAGAATGATATTTTTTCGACGCTCAACTTTTCTCCTGGGAGGGGCGCCTCTGATGAAAACAGCCCGCTTGCCGCGGGACAAAACGGGCGCACCGTCCTCGTGGATACCAGTGTGATCATTGATGGGCGCATCACCGATATCGCCCGCACCGGCTTCCTCCCCGGTGCCCTGCTGATCCCGCGTTTCGTGCTCGTCGAACTCCAGCACGTGGCTGATTCAAGCGACAAGCTGCGCCGCCAGCGCGGCCGCCGCGGCCTGGAGGTGCTGGCTAACCTGCAGCGCGATCCCAAGATATCTGTACAGATCAGTGATATAGATGTGGAAGGCACCCGTGAAGTGGACGATAAGCTGGTGATCCTTGCGCGCCAGTTGCATGCCCCAGTGCTTACCAACGATTACAACCTCAACCGCGTCGCAGAATTGCAGGGCGTCACTATCTTGAATGTGAACGATCTTGCCAATGCGGTCAAAGCGGTTTTCCTGCCAGGTGAAGAGATGATCATCAAAGTGATTCAGGAAGGGCGCGAGGCGAATCAGGGCGTTGGTTATCTCGAGGATGGCACGATGGTGGTTGTGCAGGATGGCAGCAAGCTGGTTGGCATGGATGTGGATGTATCCGTAACCAAGGTGCTGCAAACTGCCGCCGGACGGATGATATTTGCCAGGCCCGAAAAATCCTCCGCCGCGCGTGGCAAGAATTCGAAATCAAATAAACAATGACGCTCCAAATTTACAACACACTCAGTCGCAAGAAGGAACCTTTCGAGCCGCTTGAGGCGGGCAAGGTCTCGATGTATGTGTGCGGCCCGACTGTGTATGCCGATGCGCACATTGGCCACGCCATGTCCAGCCTGGTCTTCGACGTCGTCCGCCGCTACCTTGAATATTGTGGCTATCAGGTGCGCCATGTGATGAACTACACCGATGTAGACGACAAGATCATCCAGCGTGCCAATCACGAAGGCCGCGATTCATTGGAGTTGGCCCAGGAATACATTGACGCCTACAACCGCCATATTGAAGATTTGAACATTTTACCGGCGAACGTATTCCCCAAGGCCACCGAAGAGATCGATCAGATTGTCGAAATGACCGCCCGCCTGATGGATGATGGCTTCGCTTACTCAGTGGATGGCGATGTCTACTATCGCGTGGAGCGTAAAGACGATTATGGAAAGCTCTCGGGTCGCAAACTTGCGGATATGCAGGCCGGCTCTCGCGTCGGCGTGGATGAGCGCAAAGAGCATCCGATGGATTTCGCCTTGTGGAAATCGGCCAAAGAAGGCGAACCTTCCTGGGAGACCCCCTGGGGTGCTGGCCGGCCGGGCTGGCACATTGAATGCTCGGCGATGGCTCTCCACCATCTCGGCCCTCAAATTGATATTCACGGCGGGGGCAACGATCTGGTTTTCCCCCATCATGAGAACGAGATTGCCCAAACCGAAAGCCTCACCGGCAAGCCCTTCGCCCGCTACTGGATGCACAATGGCATGTTGCAGCTCTCCGGCGAGAAGATGTCCAAATCCATTGGCAACCTGGTCACGATTAACGACTTCTTAAAGGAGCATGAAGCGGATGTTCTCCGCATCCTCGTGCTGAATAGCAGCTACCGCAGCCCCTTGAGCTACAACGATGAAGTGCTGGAAGCCGCAACGCGTGGGCTCGAGCGGCTGCGCAGCGGCTTGCGCCCCGCGTTACCCGGCGCGCAGGGGGCGGCTCCTGCGCTCGCCAAGGCGCTGGACGAGCGGACGGCGGCCTCAAAAGAGGGTTTCATAGCCGCTATGGATGATGATTTCAATACCTCCTCAGCGATGGCTGAACTGTTCGACCTGGTGCGCCGCATAAACCAAGCTCGCGATGAAAGCGCAAAAGATGAAGACCTTAAGCCGGCGCAAACCCTGCTGCTGGAGTTGAGTGGGTTGCTTGGATTGAATCTTGCGCACCAAGTTGAAACCGAAATCGATCCCGCCGATCTGATCGCGATCTTTGAAGAAATGCGCGCCAAGCTGGGGGATGCGGAAAGTTCCCAGGCTTTGGGTGTAGATGTGGGCAGTGAAGATGCCATCAGGGCGATTTTGAAGCTAAGGGAGAAATTTCGTGAAGCAAAACAGTGGGCTGCCTCCGACGAGATACGTGATCGGCTGGCTGCGTTAGGTGTACTCGTCGAAGACAACGCCCAGGGCAGCTCTTGGCGCTGGGGCTGAGCCTTGGCTGAATGGATTTATGGCCGCAACGCAGTGTACGAAACCCTGCGTGCAGGTCGACGAAAATTTCATCAGCTAAAGATTGCTAAGGGGGTAAAGGATACAGCACAGCTAGAAACCATTAAAGGACTCAGCGCGCAAAAAGGGGTGGCTATTGAAGAGGTGGCGAGGCCGGAACTCGACAAGTTAAGTTCAGGGCATCAGGGCCTGGCGCTTCAGGTGGGGGATTATCCTTATTCGGATATTGGCGATATGCTCACGCTGGCCCATCAACGCCGGGAACCCCCATTTCTCCTGCTCCTGGATACGCTCCAGGATCCGCAAAACCTTGGGACATTGCTACGCAGCGCAGAGGCGGTGGGCGTCCACGGCGTTGTGTTGCCGCACCGCCGCACCGCAACGGTGACCCCCGCCGTGGTAAACGCCTCGTCAGGCGCCAGCGAGCACCTGCTCATCTCGCAGGACAACTTGGCGCAGACCATCGCACTTCTCAAGGGTGAAAATGTATGGATCATCGGGCTGGAAGGTAGTGATGGCGCCCAGCCAGTGGGTGAAGTAAAACTGGATGGGCCGCTGGCTCTCGTGGTCGGCAGTGAGGGGGAGGGGATGCGCCGCCTCGTGCGCGAGTCCTGCGATGTGTTGCTGGCCTTGCCTATGCGAGGGCAGATTGAATCGCTAAATGCCGCGGTTGCGGGCTCGATTGTGCTCTATATGGCCTGGTTAGCCCGTAATCAGTCAGCTGATGGCTAGCCTGCGCGAAATTGCCCAAAACTTAAAACGCGAGCTGGCCTTTTACCGACGCATTTGGGCGCATCCGGCCACGCCAAGACTACCGCGCCTGTTATTGGGCCTCGCGCTGGCTTACCTCCTGATACCCTTCGATATTATTCCGGATTTCCTGCCTGTGATTGGCCAGCTGGATGACCTCGTGATCGTTCCCGGGCTTGTCTATTTAGCCGTCCGCATGGTGCCGGATGAGGTGATCGCCGCCTGTCGCCTCGACCCCCAAAGCCCCGACGATACCATTGACTCTTAAAAATTAAGCTGATAGACTCGTGCGTTGCGGCATGAACCTGTTTGGTATAATGCCACACGCTTGGCGACAAGCGTGTTTTTTAACATGGGACATGCCGACGTAGCTCAACGGTAGAGCAACCGCCTTGTAAGCGGTAGGTTATGGGTTCGATTCCCGTCGTCGGCTTCCGTTGCGCGGGCGGGCTTCGGCAGCCAACAGCGGATTATGGACAGGTACCCAAGTGGACAACGGGGTCTGACTGTAAATCAGATGGCGTACGCCTTCGGGGGTTCGAATCCCTCCCTGTCCACAGACGTAGCCTGTTGTTTGCCACAGTAGCACGACAGGCGTGACGTTTGGGTTATGCCCAAAAGTGGTCAAACGCGAAGCCTTTGATTGTAGAGAATTTTCGTAGAAAATTCTCTTAAGCAATCGGCTTTGCCGATTGCCCGCCCTCGTAGCTCAGTGGTAGAGCGCATTCTTGGTAAGAATGAGGTCATGGGTTCAATCCCCATCGAGGGCTCACGAAGCTGAAAAGAGATTTTTAAGGAGAGAAGATGGCAAAGCAAAAATTCGATCGGAACAAGCCGCATCTCAACGTGGGGACGATGGGACACATCGACCACGGGAAGACGACATTAACGGCGGCAATCACCAAAGTAGCCTCATTGGCTGGTGGCGGAGCCTTCCGCGCC
>QWJF01000042.1 GCA_009391835.1 Chloroflexota bacterium
GTCCTGCTGCGGGTAACGAGCATCTTCACTCGTATTTCAATTTCACCGGGTCCCTTGTTGAGACAGTGCTCCAGTCGTTACGCCATTCGTGCGGGTCGGAACTTACCCGACAAGGAATTTCGCTACCTTAGGACCGTTATAGTTACGGCCGCCGTTCACCGGGGCTTCAGTTCAGTGCTTTGCATACGCTAACACGTCCCTTTAACCTTCCGGCACCGGGCAGGCGTCAGCCCCTATACATCGTCTTACGACTTAGCAGAGACCTGTGGTTTTGGTAACCAGTCGCCAGAGCCTGTTCACTGCGACCCCCGCATGCTGAGGTAGTAAAACCATCACACGCAGGGGCACCCCTTATCCCGAAGTTACGGGGTGAATTTGCCGAATTCCTTAACAAGGGTTCTCCCGTTCGCCTTGGTATGCTCTACCCATCTACCAGTGTCGGTTTGCGGTACGGTCATTCAAGATTCAACGCTTAGAGGATTTTCTAGGCAGCAGGGCTCAACCACTTCTACCTCAAGGGCACGCCATCACACCTCAGCTCCGCCCACGGATTTTCCAATGGGCGTCAACGCCTACGTGCTTGGCACCAGCACAACCAATCGCTGGCTGGCCTACCCCGCTGCGTCCCCCCTTCGCTCGTCCTGAATGGTTCCGGAATGTTGACCGGATGTCCATCACCTACGCCTTTCGGCCTCGGCTAAGGACCGACTAACCCGACGCGGATTGACCTGCCGTCGGAAACCTTAGATTTACGGCGAACATGATTCTCACATGTTTTACGCTACTCATGCCTGCATTCTCACTTCCATTCACTCGAGCCGTCTTCACAGTCGACCTTCACTGCGAATGGAACGCTCCCCTACTACTCCAACAAAGTTGGAATTCATGGCTTCGGTGCTAAGCTTAGCCCCGTTACATTTTCCGCGCAAGATCACTTGACCAGTGAGCTATTACGCACTCTTTAAAGGGTGGCTGCTTCTAAGCAAACCTCCTGGTTGTCTCAGTAATCTCACAACGTTTCCCACTTAGCTTAGACTTGAGGACCTTAACCGATGATCTGGGTTCTTTCCCTCTCGACTACGAAACTCATCTCCCGTAGTCCGACTGCCTTGCTCTGGAGTATTGGCATTCGGAGTTTGGTTGGGGTTGGTAAGCAGTAAGCCCCCGTGCCCATCCAGTGCTCTACCTCCAATACTGAACGCAAGACGCTAGCCCTAAAGCTATTTCGGGGAGAACAAGCTATCTCCGTGTTCGTTTGGCATATCACCTCTACCCACAGCTCATCCCACACTTTTGCAACAGTGAAAGGTTCGGGCCTCCACGGGTGTTTAGACCCGCTTCACCCTGTCCATGGGTAGCTCACACGGTTTCGTGTCTAATCCTTGCGACTGCACGCCCTATTAAGACTCGCTTTCGCTACGGCTTCGAGTGTTGCTCTCTTAACCTTGCCACAAAGATTAACTCGCAGGCTCATTCTCCAAAAGGCACGCCGTCAGGCCTTGCGCCGCGGCACCTATTTCTAGGTTCACAGACACGCCATAGCCCTTCGACTGCTTGTAGGCTTACGGTTTCAGGATCTATTTCACTCCCCTCACCGGGGTGCTTTTAACCTTTCCTTCACAGTACTTGTTCACTATCGGTCGCAAAGTGTATTTAGCCTTGGAGAGTGGTCTCCCCAGATTCCTACCAGATTACACGGGTCCGGTAGTACTCAGGTATCTGATAGAAGTCGCTCGGTTTTCGCATACGGGACTATCACCCTCTTTGGTAGGCTTTCCCACACCATTCTGCTAACCAAGCGATTGATCACCTCATAGCTCAGACCCTACAACCCCAACAAGCAAGCTTGTTGGTTTGGGCTGTTCCCCGTTCGCTCGCCACTACTAGGGGAATCTCTTTGATTTCTTTTCCTCTGGGTACTAAGATGTTTCAGTTCCCCAGGTGCCCCCCTCCGAATCTATGTGTTCAACTCGGAGGTGCTGCGGGTTCGCCGCAGCGGGTTTCCCCATTCGGACATCTCCGGATCAAAGCCTGTACACGGCTCCCCGAAGCTTATCGCAGTGTCCCACGTCCTTCATCGGCACTTTGCGCCAAGGCATCCACCATAAGCCCTTAGTAGCTTAATCATATGGTAATGCGGAGAAATCGATTTTCTTCCGCAACAAGGATTTGACTCCTTGTTGTTCTTTTCTTGCGGTTGTTAATCAGGATCGTCTATTCAGTTATTAATGTGCCGGCCGAAATTCGAAAATTCCGGGGACCTCCACAAGGGGAAGGCCACTACTGGCTATGAACCGCCAGTGTTTGATGCCTACTTAGATGTTAGGCGTCAAACACAGATGGTTCATATTTGGTTGTTAATGACCTGAGACGAAAACAGCCCGACACAAGCCGGGCTGCATGGGCAACCATTGCTTTGCGTCTACTGTTGTTTGCGTGAACCGCTCTCGTTCGTGATCAGGCTTTGCTTCCTTTTTTTGTTCTGGCGAGTATTGTACTCGCTCTCCACGTTTTTGTGGAGTTTTTGTTTGGGGATTGCACCCCAAGCAGTGGAGATGAGGGGGCTCGAACCCCTGACCCCCGCCTTGCAAAGGCGGTGCTCTCCCAACTGAGCTACATCCCCGGGCTTGTGCTTGGCCGGTTGATGAGTGGGCCTGAGAGGATTCGAACCTCTGACCCCTGCGTTATCAGCACAGTGCTCTAACCAACTGAGCTACAGGCCCGGATGGTGGCGGCCTGGCGGCCGCTTGGCATGTTAAACTGCGGTTGTCCTTAGCAACTGAAGTGTGATAGGAAGTGAGCTGCACATTCAACAAGTTGAATGTGCCCTTGTGTTCGCCCCACCACCGCGGTGGGACTTGGGGAGTTTTCCGGTTAGGATTCCCCTGATTTTTTTGTTTGGAGTAGAGCGCTGATCTGCATCGCAACGGTTTGCAAGCAAACCAAAGAATGCGGGATCTTTGCTCGGAACTCCCTAGAAAGGAGGTGATCCAGGCGCAGCTTCCGCTACACCTACCTTGTTACGACTTCGTCCCAGTTATCAGCCCCACCTTGGGCAGCTCCCTCCTTGCGGTTGGGATACTGACTTCAGGTGTTGCCAACTTCCATGACGTGACGGGCGGTGTGTACAAGGCCCGGGAACGTATTCACCGCACTGTGCTGACGTGCGGTTACTAGCAACTCCGACTTCATGCAGGCGAGTTGCAGCCTACAATCCGAACTGAGGCCTGTTTTGAGGATTGGCTCCACCTTGCGGTCTTGCTACCTATTGTACAGGCCATTGTAGCGTGTGTGTAGCCCTGGATATAAAGGCCATGCTGACTTGACGTCGTCCCCACCTTCCTCCGGCTTTATACCGGCAGTCCCGTATGACACATGTAACATACAGCAAGGGTTGCGCTCGTTACCGGACTTAACCGGACACCTCACGGCACGAGCTGACGACAGCCATGCAGCACCTGTATAGGCTCTCCGAAGAGTCGTTCCACTTTCGTTTCACTACCACCTATATTTCAAACCCAGGTAAGGTTCTTCGCGTAGCATCGAATTAAACCACACGCTCCGCTGCTTGTGCGGGCCCCCGTCAATTCCTTTGAGTTTTAACCTTGCGGCCGTAGTCCCCAGGCGGTGAACTTAACGCGTTTGCTTCGGCACTGATGGGTTTTACCCCACCAACACCAAGTTCACATCGTTTACAGCTAGGACTACCGGGGTGTCTAATCCCGTTCGCTACCCTAGCTTTCGCGTCTTAGTGTCAGGAGCGGGCCAGGAGGCCGCCTTCGCCACTGGTGTTCCTCTGGATATCTACGCATTTCACCACTACACCCAGAATTCCACCTCCCTCTACCGTCCTCTAGTCTACTAGTTTTGAACGACAGCTCCCAGTTGAGCCGGGAGTTTTAACATCCAACTTAGCAGACCACCTGCACGCGCTTTACGCCCAGTAAATCCGGATAACGCTTGGATCCTACGTGTTACCGCGGCTGCTGGCACGTAGTTAGCCGATCCTTATTCATGAGGTACAGTCCGTTCTCTTCCCTCATAAAAGCACTTTACGATCCGAAGACCTTCATCGTGCACGCGGCGTTGCTGCGTCAGGCTTTCGCCCATTGCGCAATATTCCCTACTGCTGCCACCCGTAGGTGTCTGGACCGTGTTTCAGTTCCAGTGTGGGGGGTCACCCTCTCAGGTCCCCTACCCGTCTTAGCCTTGGTAGGCCATTACCCTACCAACTAGCTGATGGGACGCAGGCTCCTCCCAAAGCGGATTACTCCTTTAATCACAAGGCCTTTAACCCTCGTGACCATATGGGGTATTAGCAGCTCTTTCGAACTGTTGTCCCCCACTTTGGGGCAGATCACCAACGCGTTACTCACCCGTTCGCCACTAGGAGATCTCTGTACGAATACAAAGTTCCTCGTTCGACTTGCATGTATTAGGCACGCCGCCAGCGTTCATCCTGAGCCAGGATCAAACTCTCCGCAGAAAAAACAACACATCTTGCGATGTGTGGGTTACATCTTACGGTAGATCCATAGCACAAGGTTTTTACTCAACTTCCTATCACACTTCAATTGTTAAGGTCCAATGGAAATCTTTTCGAGATTTCCTGCGGAGATTGCCTAGCAAGCTCCGCCTCAACAATTCTTTCGAACTGCCGGGCTCTTTCTTAAGAGCGGGGAATTCTACCAACCGCCTCAAGGCCTGTCAAGGTCTTCAGACACAAATATCCCGACGTCCGCTGTTTGCGACATCGGGAAGATTTCGCTTTGACTTTGTTGATGTTAGGGATCTTCCCGTTAGGGATTTGGATCCAAGCCCTTGACTTGCGGGGATTATACCTTAGTGCATGCGAAGGTCAAGGGTTTGTGTGAAACTCGTGAAAGATGTAACGGATTCAATCCATGTTTTGGCGGCCGGCTATGGCACGCAGGAGCGTATTTTGATCAGCATATTCGAGGTCGCCACCCATCGGGAGGCCACGTGCGAGGCGGGTGAGGCGAAGGCCGAGGGGGGCGATTTGCTGCTGGAGATACATGGCGGTGGCATCGCCTTCCATGCTTGGATTGGTGGCTACAATAATTTCTTCAACCCCCCCACCCTGCAAGCGCTGGACCAATTCCGCAATTTTCAAATCTTCAGGGCCAATGCCTTCAATGGGTGAGAGCGCGCCGCCGAGAACATGGTAGAGGCCTTTATAGCCGCCTGTGCGTTCAAGGGCGATGACATCCAGCGGCTCTTCGACAACGCAGATGAGGGCCGACTGGCGCTCATCGCTAGCGCAAATGGGGCAGAGCTGGTGGCCGGCAACGGTTATGTTGAAGCAGCGTTCGCAGACTGCAGTGCCAGCACGAAGCTCGGCGAGGGCCTGGGAGAGTTCGGGGGCTAAATCGTTTTCAGCACGCAGCAGGTAGAAGGTGAGGCGCGAGGCGGTTTTGGGACCAACGCCGGGCAGGCGCGAGAAGGCATCGATGAGGCGCTGGATGGGTGCGGGAATTAGCATGACCTACACCGAACCAACACGGTTTAGAAGCTGAGACCGCTGGAGAGCGGGCCGAGGCGATCCTGGGCTAATTTGCGGGACTCTTCAAGAGCCTGGTTGACGGCTTCTTTGATGGATTTGGTGAGCTTTGCGGGATCGCGCTGGGCGAGGAGATCCATGCTGATTTCGAGATCCGTTAGACGCTGATCGCCGGTAATGGTGACCGTAACGCCGCCCACTTCAGTGGAGACGGTTTCTTTGGCAAGTTCTTTCTGGGCTTTGACCAGATCTTTCTGCATTTGGCGAAGCTGCTTGAGCATGCCGGGCATATTGGGATTATCCATTGGAGGTCTCCATAAATGATTGAGTTATTGAGCGCCGGGATCGGCACTTTTGCCGAGATCGTTTTGATCGACAATCTCCGCGCCGAGGCGAAGGGCGGCAGCAACCATACTTGAGCTATCCACGCCAGCGGGCAACTGATCGCCTTTTGTGCTGGACACGAAGCAAGAGACGGCCATGCGATCGCCAAGGACTTTTTCCAGCGCATTGCTAAAGAGATCGAGGTTCTCCTGCTTTTCCATCTTTTCTTTCAAGAGCTCACTGGCAAAGCCAAGATACAACTGCTGGCCGCGCACTTCGCGCAGGCGGCAGGAATTGAGCAGGGCATGCAGTGTGGGGTTTTGCTGTCGAATTTCTTCTTTGATACGTTCCCACTGGGCGTTATCCAGCGACGTGGACGATTGCTGGGCCGGTGGCTTGGCCGGCGGCTGTTTCGGCGCTGCAGATTGGGAAGAGGACTGTGGGGATTGAGGCTTTTGGCCGGGCGGCTTTTGAGCGGGCGGCGCATTAGCGGGCGGCACATTAGCCGGGGTGGTTTTGGGCGGGGATTGGGAGGCAGCCTGGGCCTCGTCGGATTCCAGCGCTTCCACAAAGGCCATTTCGAGCGGGAGGCTGGGCTGCCAGGCGGCTTTGGCATCCGAGGCCGCATGGTTGAACAGACGGATGACGCGCAGCAAATCATGGACGCTGAAGCTTGCCGCGTGGCGTTGCATGTGTTGGGTTTCCTCAACGCCCAACTCGGGGCCGAGATCAGCACCCATGCGATGCATAAGGACACCGCGTAAATAGTCCACCGTTTGGCGGGCAAACTGCCTTGGATCGCTGCCGCTATCCAAGGCACGATGAATGGTGGCCAGGCCAACGGCGGGTTCGCGCGCGATTATGGCATCCAACAATTCGAGGACGGATTGGCTGGTGGCTGCGCCGAGCACTTCCTGCGCCCAATTGAGGGTAATTGATTCGCCAAGAGATGAGAGCTGATCGAGCAGGGATTGGGCATCGCGCATGGAGCCAGTGGCCTGGCGGGCAATGAGTTCGAGGGCTTGATCTTCGACTGCAATCTTTTCTGCTTTGGCCATTTCTTTTAAGTGGGCGGAAATTTCAGCAACGGGAATACGACGAAACTCATGGCGCTGGCAGCGGGAAAGCACCGTGGCAGGGATCTTGTGTACTTCGGTGGTGGCGAGGATAAAGATGGCGTGGGGCGGCGGCTCTTCGAGGGTTTTCAGCAGGGCATTGAAAGCAGCCGTGGAGAGCATGTGGACTTCATCGATGATGTAGACCTTGTAGCGGCCGAGGTTCGGGGAGAAGTTAATTTTGTCGCGCAACTCGCGGACATCTTCAACACTGGTGTTGGAAGCGGCATCGATCTCGATGAGGTCCAGGAAGCTGCCATTCTGGACGGCGAGGCAATTCTCGCAAGTATCGTCCGGGCGCTGGACAGGATCGGCGTGGGTGCAGTTTAGGGCTTTGGCCAGGAGGCGAGCGACGCTGGTTTTGCCAGTTCCACGCGGGCCGGAGAATAGATAGGCGTGGCCAACGCGCTCGGCGGATACGGCATTGCGCAGAGTCTCGATGACGTGGGCCTGGCCGATGACATCGGACCAGGTTGAGGGGCGCCATTTGCGGTAGAGGGCTTGGGACATGGGCAATTTTTGATTGCGGATTTCGGATTGTTGATTGGTTATGAACTAGTGTAACAGAGGGGAAGAGGCGGGGCAAGGAAGTGGATTATTTTAACGTACAGGAGATTTGGAGTAATTTACTTTCGCAAAGGAAAGCAAGCGCATAACAGCAAAACACACCGACGGTGGCGTGAGAACGCACATCAGGGCACGGTGTAGGTGGCCTGGGTTTCGTTCTCGGGATCACGCAGGGCGGCTTCTTCGCCCTCCTCCCACACGGGCTTGCTGCGATTCCAAAAGAGCTGGTTTACATTATCCTCACCGGTACGGGAGAAGAGTTCCACTGAGGCACCCGGATGCAGGACAAGGGCAGGGAATTGATAGGCGTTGCCATCCGAATCAATGAGACGCCAGCCTGCAAGCGAGATATCCAAATCGCCGACATGCATGATGGTGACGCGCTCATTTTGCAGATCTCCGGCCCCAATGATGGCCGAAATTGCAAGCTGGCCAGCATAGGCCCCTGGATTGACGGTGGGGGCAGGCGTGTCAGTTACCAGAGAGAAAGTCGTGGGATCGCTGGGGGAAAGCGGAGCATCGGGCGCATTGATCAGGTTCCAGACAACCAGCACAAGAAGCGTTGTTAGCGCCGATACGGCAACGTTGATGAGCAGGTAGGTTTTGAGGGGTTTGCGATCATCCATGAGACATCGAACCTTTGGGGATGATAGCACAGTGGGAGCGGAGAGGGCCCGCTTGCCAGCGCGACTTTTGCGATGGTAGACTGAGCGCGATGCGACTTTTTAAGCGAGGCAAAGACGTGGAGGCCGCCGGACAGAAACGGCCGTGGGCCGTGCACACGTGTGGACGGCTATTGAAGCTGGAAGGGGCCGGGCTGCTGGCGTTGGCGTGGCTGAATGCGCCGCCTGCGGGGCCGTGGAGCATCGAGGAAGGCTGGGTCGCGGGCTTGCTGGCTGTTTTTGGGGCGCTGGCAATCTGGGCGGGGCTGGGCTTGCAGCGCATGCGGCCTTCAGCGCGCAACCAGGCGACTTTGGCACAGGGCGCGGTGCTGGCGCTGGGGTTAGCGCTGTACTGGGGGGCGCGCCCAGGTTACGTTTATGGGCTGTTAGCCGGGGCCATCTTCCTGGTGCTGTATTTGCAGCATCCGGACGTGCGGGATACCTTCCCAATCCGGGAAGAGATCGTGGGCGAGGAAAAGGCTGCCGATGAGGCAGTTGAGGTTAGCGCATGAGAGAAGATTCAGCTGCACTATTGAAGCGGTTTGAGCCGATCCTGCGGTTCACGCAGGGTGAGCAATTTTTTCCGTTCGATGTGGCCCGCTACGTGGAGGGCAGCAGTCTGTGGGTGCACCGGCGCGGCCTGGGGGATGAACGAGTAGTTGATGAGGGAGAGCTTTCCCTCCAAAATCTAGGGGACCGCGTGCCTCAAGCCTTTGACAGCGTACATTATCTAAAATTCATTGAACCGCTCAATATCACGCAACTGGCCAGCTACCGGCTGCAAAAGGGGCTGGACCGCGTGCGGCGCAAAGACAGCTTCCGAGCGGGGCCGGGGCGGTTGGCGCGGGTGGGTTACACCTCGCGGATTCTGGCGGCGCTTTTCTCGTTGACGCTGCTGGCACGCGGCCGAGTGCCGGGCGACACGGCCGCAGCGGCGGCGCTGAATTACGCGCGGATGCGAGAGGAAGACGAGCGCTATCCGTATTACGGGCGGGTGGTCGAAGAAGAGGGCTGGTTGGTGCTGCAATATTGGTTTTTCTACCCATTCAATAATTGGCGCTCGGGCTTCTTTGGGTTGAACGATCACGAGGGGGATTGGGAGATGGTGACGCTGTATCTTTACCCCAACGAGGCGGGGGATTGGCAGCCGGAATGGGTGGCCTATGCAACGCACGATTTTGAGGGCGACGACCAGCGCCGGCGTTGGGACGATCCGGAAGTGGAGCGGGCTGGGGAGCACGCGGTGGTCTACGCCGGGGCGGGATCGCACGCCAGCTACTATCGTCCGGGCGAGTACCTGGCCGAGTTAGTACTCCCCATTCTCTCGCCATTAGTGAGCCTGGCGAAGCGCGTCGGGATGCTGTGGCGCAGGCTGCTCGGCGAGGAGTTGGCACCGCCCGAGAAGGGGCTGGAACATTTATTTGATGTGCCCTTTGTGGACTACGCGCGCGGCGACGGGCTGAGTATTGGGCCGGGCGAGGAGAAGGCATGGGAGGAACCACAGGTGATCTCGGAGGCAGAAGGCTGGGTGGGTGAATTCCGCGGGCTGTGGGGGCTGTGGGCGCGGGATCCGGTGATGGGGGAGAACGCGCCGGGCGGGCCGATGTATGACCGCTTTGGCGCGGTGCGCAAAGCTTGGCACGACCCGGTTGGCTGGGCGGGGTTGAGCAAGGAGACGCCGCCTCATAAGGCGCTGGATAAGGCGCGCCGGCGAGCCCACAGCATTGAGGAGCGGCAGCGGGCGCTGCGAATCAGCGTGGCGGAGAAGAGCCGCGAGTTGCGCGACCTGGGGCTGGAGGCGGAGGCGATGCGCGGGCAGGCGCACATGAAGCTGCAATACCAGGCTCACCAGGCGAAGATTGCGGCGCTCAGCACAGAACTGGCTGAGAGCCGGGCGCGATTGGCCGAAGATGCGGCGTTACTGAGGGCAGTAGAAGGTTATGCGGAGCAGTTGAGGCGCGGGCATCGCGGGGCGCAGCGGGCGCACATCCGGCGGGCGCGATTGCCGGCCAGCCCAGTGAGCTTAAGGCTGGGGCGGATTGCCGAGGCGTGGGCGGCGGCCAGCATCGGATTGGCGCTGTTTGCGTTTGTGGCGATCGTGCTGTTCGCGCGGGATTATCTGGCGCTGGGGACGGGGATTATTGTTGCGGTGATTGCGCTGGTGGAGGCCGCATTCCGGCGCAGGCTGAACCAATTTATTGGGGTAATCACCGGCCTGCTGGCATTTTTGGCGAGCGCTGTGCTGCTATTTGTATTTTTCTGGGATATTGTGATCGCGGTGGTGATTTTGGCGGGGGCCTACATCTTGTGGGAAAACCTGCGCGAACTTTGGAGCTAATAGTATGATAGCCAAAGACAAAGCCCTCATTGAACAGGTTCAGGCCTGCAAACGGAGGTAGTTTCATGAAACGCCATCAAATTTTGACAATCTTTTTCACCTTGCTCACTCTGTTGGTGAACGGGCTGGCAAACGCCCTGCCATTGAATGGGTTGACAACCGCAGAAATTTCGGACAGCTTCGCGGTTTTGTTCGTTCCGGCCGGCTAAGTCTTTTCAATTTGGGGGCTAATTTATCTCGGGTTGTTCGCGTATGCGATTTTCCAGGCGCTTCCGGCCCAACGAGAGGACGAGCGGCTGGCACGCATCGCCCCCTACTACTGGTTGGCTAGTATTGCCAACAGCACCTGGATCTTCTTGTGGCATTACCAAGTGTTCACGCTCACAATTGTTGCGATGGGGACGCTGCTCCTTTCGCTCATTGCCATTTACCAAGTTGCAAAACGGAGTACAGGGATTGAGAGTCGCGGATTCCGCTGGGCTGTACTCGTGCCATTTAGTATCTATCTAGGCTGGATTTCGGTAGCCACGATAGCCAATGTTTCACAACTGCTTTTCTTTCTGGAGTGGGACATGTGGGGACTGAGCGCTGAGCTGTGGACGGGAATAATGTTGGTTGTAGCGACAGGGCTGGGAATGGCGATGTTGGAGCGTGAGCGCGATATTGCTTTCGTGCTGGTGCTGATTTGGGCCTTTGTTGGTATCGCAGTCGCCCACGCGGACGTCATGTTGGTGGCGACCAGCGCGTGGGTAGTGAGCGGGGTATTGGGGTTGGGGGTATTGGTGGCAGCCGTGATCCGCGTGTAACAGCATTTCCCCCAACAAAACCATTTAGTTTAAGCAGTCAAGCGCTGTTCGCGCAGGTTTTGGGTTTCCACGAATTCATTCAAGAACCAGTTGTCGAGAATTTTAACCAGTGGCGCCATTCCTGATTCTCCCAAACAACCAAGATCGGGGACGCGTTGAAAATCGAGGAATAGGTGCCGCTGAGCACTCCAATTAAGAGCACCACAATAAAATGGCGGAGGGTGACGCCGCCAAAGATGACTAAAGCCAGCAGCGTTAGAGTAACGGTGAGCTGGGTATTGATGGAACGCGCCAGAGTCTGGTTGATGGAGTTATTCACCACGGTCTCAAAGGGCACGCGGCGGCTGCGCTGAGCATTTTCGCGGATGCGGTCGAACACGACGATACTATCGTGGACCGAGAAGCTGGCGACGGTGAGCAGCGCGGTGAGAAATAGGGCGTCGATTTCCCAACCAAAGAAATGGCTGAGGATAGCCTGCATGCCGAAGACCACGGCAATGTCGTGGAGCATGGCGATGATGGCGCTGATGCCGTAGCGATGGGCATTGGCGACACCGCGGAAGGCGTACCAAATGTAGAGCAGGATGCCAACGGAGGCCATCGCAATCGCCAGGGCGGCGCGGGTAGCAACTTCGCGACCGATGCTGGGGCCGACCGAGTCGAAGCGGAGGACCGTGATTTGCGAATTGAAGCGCGCGCTCATTGCAGCAATCACGGCGTCGTTATCGGCGTTATCTATGAGCTCGGTGCGGACAATGAGCTGGTCGTCGCCGCTGGTTCGGGGTTCGGCATCGGCAATGTTGAACTCGGAATAAATGTTACGGACGGCCTGCAAATCAGGGAGTTCGCCGGACGCAAAGCGCAATTCAACATAACTACCGCCAGTGAAATCAATCGAAAGTGGCAGGCCCCAGCGGAGCATGCCGAGCAAGCCGGGGACAATCAGGATGAGGGAAATCAAAAAGAAAAGGTATCTACGGCCAACGATATTCATATCAGGCAATGTCCTTCACGCCAAACCAGGGGCGATGATCTGCGAAATTGATGTTATCCAGGGTGAGGTGGAGGAAGGCACGGGTGACCACGATGGCGGTCACCAAGCTTACGCCAACACCCAGTGCCAAAGTGACTGCGAAACCCTTCACGACGCTGGCACCGAAAAAGTTGCCGAACCAAAAGAGGATGGCACAGGTGATAAGAGTGGAAAAATTGGAATCACGGATGGAGGGCCAGGCGCGACTCCAACCGAGGTCAATGGCGGAATGGAGATGTTTGCCGGAGCGCAGCTCTTCGCGCATGCGCTCAAAGATAAGAATATTGGCATCCACCGCGACGCCAATGCTAAGGATGAAGCCGGCGATACCGGGCAAGGTGAGCGTGACGGGGATGAGCCTGAAGAGCGCGATCGTAAAGACCACGTAGACCAAGAGGGCAACATCCGCGAGCAGGCCGGGGAGGCGATAGTAGAGAGCCATGAAGACGAGGACCAGTGCAAGGCCAATGGCGCCGGCGCGCAGGCTCTTGGTGAGCGAATCCTGGCCGAGGGAGGGACCAATAGTTTTGCTCTGGGAAACGCGCAGGGGTATGGGCAGCGAGCCATAGCGCAGCTTCACGGCAAGCTCCTGGGCCTCCTCAGCGGTGTAGTTACCGGTGATGCTACCGCGGCCATTTGGGATGGAGGCAGAGACGCGGGGGATAGTGACGATCTGTTTGTCGA
>QWJF01000043.1 GCA_009391835.1 Chloroflexota bacterium
CGTTTCCGGTGCTGCAACTATTCAGGCAGCAATTGCAAGTACCCTTCGGCATCCGCCTGGATCGCGGCAAAGTCCCAATTCATTGGGATGTTGCCCACCTCAGCCCAAATCGGGGCCATATCAATGTAATGGGGATGATTCGGATGGCCTGATTGTCCAGTAGTGTGAATCTGCAGGGAGTTCTGCCAGTTGCTCAAATCCATAATCGTGCGCTTTGAGGGCAGGCTCTGAACCGCATAGCCATCACTGGCCGGATCCCAGCCGGTTGCATTGACAATGGAACCACCCCCTGAAACCGAAAATGGGCCGCGATTAAAAACACGATCAATCAATGGGAAACTGCTCATCACCTGGTGCTCAAACGTGATCGTGTGCAACTCACCCCAGGCCCATGCCGATGGGTCGTCACCCAGTTGGTTGCGAAGATCATTAACCGCGGCGGCAAACGCGGCCCCCAGAATGTCGTCTCGCTCTTCAACGCTATCGATCGTTGCTCTATCGTCCCACCAGGTGTTCTGGGGTTGCGTCTGCAAGTTGGCGATCACCACGTACCAGCGGCTGGAACTGCCCGGCCAGTAATCCTCAGGCAGATCATCATGGAAGGTAGCTGCCAATAGTTGCTTCCAGTAAGCATTGAACAATGCAGCGGCCGCCGAATCCACCGTTTGTTGGCCGTTCCAGCCATCCAAAAGTGCGCGAACATCGGCGAGGTCATCGGCCATGTCCAGGTCCATCAACGCTGGCAGAATCTTAATCGCCCCGAGATTCACACTGTCTGCCTGCATCCGTTCATAATCCGCAACGGTGAAGCCGCTCCCAATCTCCTGGACCAAATCCAGAATGCGTTGTGCCCGGTAGCCATAATCCCAGGAATCGGCTATCAGATAGGGGTAATCTGTGGAGACAACCGCGTTGTTGGCCGTGATGATATAGCCTGATTCTGGATTGAGGGAGAAAGGCAGCTCCTCAAAGGGGATGTAACCCTGCCAGGCATATTCATCCGTCCAGCCCGGTGACGGGTAGCGCCCATCGCCAGCGGACCGAATCGGGATGTTGCCGGGCATCTGATAGCCGATATTGCCATCCACATCGGCGTAGATCAGATTCTGTGAGGGGACGACAAAACCGCGCGTGGCCTCCCGGAATTCATCCCAATTTTGGGCAAAGTTAAAATCAAGCACCGCGCCCAAAATATTACTGGGCTCCAGCGCGGTCCAGCGAAGCGCCACCGCATAGTTTTCGGGAACCTGAATGCCCGCCAGCTCGCCAAACTCTTCAAGTGGACCGTAGCTATCCGAGATGATCGGCCCGAATTGCGTCACGCGCACGGGCAAGGCAACATTCTCCTTACCCGCCACCCGAATCTGCTCTTCGAGGATTTGCATATCCACCCACTCGCCATTCATTTCGTACTGATAGGGGTTATCGGGATTGACCTTTATGACATAGAGATCCATCACATCCGGCCCCATATTGGTAAAACCCCAGGCAATGCGCTGGTTATGCCCGATGACCACGCCGGGCGCGCCAACAAAGGAAACCCCGGTAACATCCAACCTGCAGTTCGGACCCACGGGCACGCAATGCAATCCGTTCTGGTACCAGATCGAGGGCATGGAAGCGCCCAGATGCGGGTCGTTCGCCATCAGGGGGGCCCCGCTGGCGCTTAGTTTGCCGGACACCACCCAACTATTCGAGCCCAGCCCGGCTTCAGGCGTAGAGCCGAACAAGGCGTCCAGGCTAGCGAAACGGGCGGTGGCGATATCCAGCAGAGAGGCAAGGTCCGAGCTGGTCAGCAGCCTTTCCTGAGGGAAAACGGCTTCCCCATCCACTGGTTGGCTCGCAAAATCCGGAACAATAAACGGATGATCTTCAGGATACGAGGGGTAAAGATCATTTATTTGCTCGGGCGAAAATTCTCTCAGCAGGATCGCCCGCTCGATCTCAGTCTCCATGTTGTCTTTCAGATCCCAGGCCATCGCCTTGGCCCAGGTGAGCGTATTTAAAGGCGTCCAGGCTTCGGGTTCATAGCCTCTGTTCAGTAGATTTAGAAAGAGGTATTCCAAACCCGCATCCACACCCGTGTGTTCTGCAAGGTAGGCGTTCACCCCTTCGGCATAGGCTTCAAGAATAGTCAGCGTTCGAGCGTCCAGATTTTGCAATTCTTCGCCTGCTACGCGTTCCCAGCCCATCGTGCGCAGGAAAACGTCTGTATCCAGCGTATTGCTGCCCAGTAGCTCAGAAAGCCGCCCGGATCCCGCATGGCGTTGAAAATCCATTTGCCAGAAGCGATCCTGGGCATGCACATAGCCCTGGGCCAAGAAAATATCGTGCTCGCTGCTGCCATAAATATGGGGGATGCCCATAGAATCCCGATAAATATCCACCGGGCCGTCCAGCCCGGCTAGCTGAACCTGCCCATCAATTTGGGGAAAGGAAGCGCGCGCGGCGCGCGGGACATAGATCAGGGCTACAAGCGCGACGATGAGGAGGAGCCCGATAACACCAAACAACAACCAACGCAAAAGCTTGGACATTAATACCTCGATCAATTGTTCTTAACAGGTTGAAATCAATTATACGACTAAGTGGCGACCACCATTGCAACGGCATAATCCTGCGTGTGGCTCAGGCTAACCGACCAGTTTTCCAGCCCTTGTTCTCCGGCCAGGCGCTGGGCTTCGCCATTCAGGTTGAGAATGGGCTCGTTGGATTTACCGCGCAGCACTTCAATTTCCTGCCAGCTTACATCCCCGATGCCTGTGCGTAGCGCCTTGGAAACCGCTTCTTTGGCAGCCCAGCGGGCGGCCAGCGAGGGTACATCTTCACCCACTTGTTCCAATTCCGCGGCCGTAAACACGCGTTTGAGAAAACGTTCCCCGTGGCGATCAATTGCCTGCTGCAGACGCGCCACTTCAATCAGGTCCACTCCGGTTTGCAGTGGGGCCACTGGTTAATCCTTCCGCGTTGGGCCGGCGGCTCGCGTGGGGCCGGCGGCGGCCAGGGCCAGCTTGTCGGGTTGCAGATAACGGGCAGCAGTTTCGCGAATCTGCTCGCGGGTAACAGCCTTTACCAAGGTCGGATAATTTCGATAGTAATCCAGCCCAAGTTCATGGCGTTCAATGTTAATCAGGGCTTGCGCCACGCCACCATTTGATTCGAGGGAAAGCGGCATACTACCAATGGCATTGGACTGGCTATCGCTAATTTCTTCCTCGCTCACCGGCTCATCTACAAAGCGCTGGATTTCAGCAAAAATAAGCTCTGCGGCCTGTTCTTCGTTGGCTGGATTCACGCCGGCCTGCACCGTCCAGGCGCCAGGCCCGATCCCCCCTCCAAGGCTGCTGTAGGCATAGTAAGCCAGACCGGCTCGCTCGCGCACCGCATCCCCGACGCGACCCATCAAACCGAATTGGCCCAACACGCTATTTCCGATTGCGGCCGCCATGTAATCTTTGGCGGCGCGCGGCGGGCCAGCCGTGCCAATCACCAGATCACTCTGGCTCAAGCCGGGGATCTCCACCCGCTTGGAGGCGCGGGTTTTCAATGGCAGCCATTCGGGCAGTTCAAGCGGGTTGGGCTGTTCCGGATTGTGCCAATCGCCCAGCGCTGCGCTGACTTGATCAACAGCTTCCTGCGGGTCAATGCCTCCCACAATCACCACGATCATACCGCGCGGCCCAAAATGCTTCTTGTGGTACGCAGCCAGATCTTCAGCGGTAATAGCGTTGATCGTTTCGGGGAAGCCATCTTCGGGCCGGCTGTAAGGATGCCCACGATAGACCATTTCATCGAAGGTCATCCCGGCCATTTCCTTGGTGTCCTGCGAACGCAATGCCAACCCAGTGAGAAATTGGGCGCGCAGGCGCTCAATGGCGGGCTTGGGAAAGGCGGGCTGGCGTAACGTTTCTGCCAGCAAATCCAAAATCAAATTCAGATCTTCGGAAAGGGCGCGGCCGCCAAATCCGGTTGTGTGTGTTCCCCCGTTATAGCCCAGGCTGGCACCAATGGATTCGAGCGTGTCGTAGATCGCCTTAAAATCACGCTGCGCAGTGCCGCGCATCAAAGCATCCGCGGCAAAATCGGCCAGCCCCAACTTTTCCTGCGGATCAAATAAGCTGCCAGCCTCCAAATATCCCCGTACGGTTACTGACAGGCTATGCGGATTTTCGCGTGCCAGCACCACGATGCCATTGGGCAGTTGCACCCGCGTAACATCATCCGTACCCGGAATGGCCTGGGTGTTAAGTGTCTTCGTTTTGGTCGCCATCAAACCACACCATCCGGCACATAAATACCCAACACACGTTGCTCGGGGCGTAAATACGCCTGGGCCACACGCTGCACATCCGCAGGCGTTACCGCTTCCAAACGCTCCAAATAGCGCTCAAACCACGCGTAGGTATCGAACATTTCGGCAAAGCCCAGCCAAAAGGCTTGATTGGTGATGCTCTCGCTGCCATAGGCAAACAGCGCCTGCGCCTGCTTCACCGCCCGCGCCAACTCTGCGGGCTGGGGCGGCGCCTCCTGGATACGAGCAATTTCTTCATCCAAAGGCGCAATGACATCCTCAGCTTTTCGCTGCGGGTGCACCGTAGCTGTAATCGCATAAAGGAAAGGATCAATCGTGGCCTGTAATCCGCCACCCACACTGACGGCTTTTTCAGTCTCCACCAGGCGATCATACAGGCGCGAGGTTTTGTTGGAAATGCCGCCGCCAAACAAATTCACGCTGCTGGGGCCGGTGAGAAGGCTATCCAGCACCGTTAGCGGGAAAAAATCGGGGTGGTTGGCGCGTGGGGCGCGATATGCGGCGCGCACGAAAATCGTCTCACCCGGACCTTTGGTCTCAACATGGCGCTCTTCCTCGGGCGGGGCTTCATCCTGTGCAATGCGCGCCGGCTGCTCTCCAGCTGGGATCTGGCCAAAAAGCTCTTCAACCCGGGTAAGCATTTTCTGCGTATCAAAATCACCGGCCATCGCAAGCACCGCGTTGTTGGGCACGTAAAAGTGCTTGTAGTGTTGGTAGAGATCCGCGCGGCTCATCGTCTCCAGATCACCCATTTCGCCGATGACTTCGTGGCCGTACGGATGGGATTCAAAAGCCACAGCCTGCATATCCTCGTCTAACTTGAAGAGCGGGCTGTTTTCGTTACCTTGTCGCTCGGAAATAATTACGGTGCGTTCGGAGGCCACTTCTTCAGGTTCAAAGAGACTGTTGGCCATGCGATCTGCCTCGAGGCGCAGCGCCAGATCAATTTTTGGAGCAGGCATCGTCTCAAAATAGGTGGTCCAATCAATATAGGTCATCGCGTTCCAGAAACCCCCGTCGCGCGAAATATCCTTATCCAACTGTCCACTTGGAAACTGCTTGGTTCCCTTAAACTGCATGTGTTCCACCCAATGGGAGGCACCCGTAAAGCCTTTTGGCTCGTCGCGCGACCCCACTCGCAGCCACAGCCAGTGGCTGATAATCGGCGCAGTATGTATTTCCTTGAGCAGCACTTGCATGCCGTTGGATAGCTGGGTTCGGAGATAATCCATGTGACCTCGAAGGTGGCGAACGCCACAGACTATAGCACAGAGGCTCGGGTTTGTGAACGCTGTCGGTGGCTTCCGGAGCGACTGGCCAGTAGTGAATTAAGTTACAATGTGCACGTCTACCCGGCGTTCCAAACACCTTGATATCCACATAGCCGGGAGGCTTAATGCCGGAAAAAATTACAAAAACCGTTGCAGTGATTGGAGCAGGCCCAGCCGGCCTGTTTGCGGCGCGCGAATTGGCGCAGGCGGGCTTAAACGTCGCCCTGATCAACCGCGATATCAAACCTGGGGGCCTTGCCGAATACGGGATTTACCCAAGCAAGCATAAAATGAAAGAGGGCCTTCGGCGCCAATTCCGTATGGTAGTCGATGAGCCCAACGTGCATTATTTCGGCAACCTCAGTATCGGCAGCAATGACGATTTCACGTTGGATGATTTACGCGCAATGGGCTTCGACGGGCTGCTACTGACCGTCGGGGCGCAAGGGACCAAGTGGCTGGGCCTGCCGGGTGAGGAACTGGAGGGCGTGTACCACGCCAAAGACCTTGTGTACCACTACAACAAACTGCCGCCATTCAGCGAACAACGCTTTGCGATTGGTCATCGCGTGCTCTGTGTAGGGGTGGGCAATGTGATGCTGGATATCGCGCATTGGGCCGTGCACGAACTCAAGGTGGATGAGGTGATTGCCATCGCCCGGCGGGGCCCAGCCGATGTGAAATTCACCAAGAAAGAGATGGAAACCGTTGCCCGCAACCTGGATCTGGAGGCGCTGGATGCTGAATTTGAGCGAACCAGCCCCATTATGCAAGCGGTAGGGCAGAGCCCTGAGGAAGCCAAGCAATTTATCCTTTCCGCACTCGACAAGGCCGAAGAGCCAGTTTCAAATACGCGCCTAACGCTTGATTTCCTCGTTTCACCCAAGCGAATACTCGGTGACGAGAACGGGCGGGTACGCGCTGTAGAAGTTGAAGATACCACCCTGGAAGCTCGCTCCGGTGGAGGCACACGCTCTGTGGGCTTGGGATCCACCCGCGAAATTGAAGCCGACACCGTCGTATTTTGCATCGGAGACCGAGTGGACGCCAGCATGGGCCTGCCGCTTGATCAATGGGGCGAGTTTGCCAAACACCCCAAACCCAGGTTTCCAATCGAAGGTATTTCCTTCGAGGCCTACAATCCCGAAACCGTAAGCGGTGTTGAGGGGGTTTTCCTGGCTGGATGGGCGCGCGAAGCCAGCAGTGGGCTCGTCGGCACCGCCCGCAAGGATGGCATGCTGGGGGCCAAAGCCCTTTTACAGTATCTGGAGGGAGTAAGAGGTGGCGAGCAAGATGTCATCCAGACGTTGGAAAGCCGGGTTGGCCAACTGAAAAAACCTGTGGTCCGCAAAGCGGATTGGAAGAAATTAGAAGCTGAGGAACAAACCCAAGCCTCCAAGCTGGGCTTGGAGGAATTTAAGTTCGCGGGAAATGCAGAAATGCTACAAGCGATGGGGTTTGGGGTCGAAAAGCAACAAGCTTAATTCGTTTTTCGCAGGTTGCGAAGCCACCGGTAAACCTGGCGCCAATAGGGCATCATCAACAAAAATCCGATGACAACCACCATCTCGCCAATCAAAACGCCGCGCGCCTGCCAATAGCCAAAGAAGGGCAGCGAAGGCAGCGGACGGGTACCCAAGCCAAAAAGATCGGCCATGCCCGTTGCCAGGGAGATCACGTAGCCGGTACCAACCAGCCGGGCTCCAATCTCCGCGGCGATTGATTTCTGACCCCCATTCCACAATGCGTCTAGCGCGTAGTAACCACCCAGGCATATTAGCCCCAACCCAAACGTGAACACCGTAATTTGCACAAAGCCAATCACCGAGCTGCGGTCCAGACCAAAAAATCCAGGATCCGCTCCGAGGAAAAACAGCAGCGCACCCAGCACGATGATGAAGGTGCCGAGGCGTTGACGCAGGGCGCTGCTGGTGGTTGGACTGGATCCGATATCGCTCATAAATCTAACCGCGATTATACGCCACGGGAAAAGCGCCTCTGATCTAACCCTGCGCAACCCGAATCCCAAACCTTCGGCGGTGGTCTCTGCACAGGGATGTCTGATATTTCAGTTTGCGTGGAAAAGAATGCGTCGAATGGCTCAGCTAAGCAGGTAAGCCGCCACCCATTGAGCGGTTGCCATCAACGCCTCAACATGGGTGCGTTCGTAGTTGTGTGAGGCATCCACCCCAGGGCCAATCAACGCCACGGCCACGTCTCCCCCGGCTCGCCAATAGGCTTCACCGTCCGACCCATAGTATGGGTAGATATCGACGGTATGGGCGATCTTGTGTTCATCCGCCAGCGCCCGCAGTTTCTGGTTGAAGCCATGATGATAGGGACCGCCGCTATCCTTGACACACAAGGTGGCATGGAATTCGTCGGAAGCCTGGCCCTCGCCGACCGCAGCCATATCCACTGCCAATAACTCGGCGACATCCTCCGGAAATCCCGACGCGGCGCCATGCCCGACTTCTTCATAGTTGCTGATGTGAATGGTAGTGCGCTGGGCCGGTTTCAGTCCGACATCGGCCAGGGCTTTGACCGCCGCCAACACGGCCGCCACGCCTGCCTTGTCGTCCAGGTGGCGCGAGCGGATGAAACCATCGGTGATTTCCACGCGCGGGTCAAAGGCCACGAAGTCGCCCACGTCAATACCCAGCTTGCGGGTCTCTTCGGCGGATTGCGTGCGCGCATCCAGACGGACTTCGATGTTCTCTGTTTCGCGCTTCAGTTCATTGACCTTGGCAGCATGCACATGGCCGGAGGCATGGGTCAGCAAAATGGAGCCGCGAATCTGCTCTCCGTTTTGCAGAAAAATTGTGCAACCCTCGCCTTCCACGGTGTTCCAGGCAAAGCCGCCAATGGCGGTGAGCTTGAGCCGCCCGTTGCCCTTAATCTCTTTCACCATCGCGCCCAGCGTGTCCACATGGGCGGTGATGGCGCGCGGGGAGCTTTGCTTTTCGCCGGGCCAATCTGCGATCAGCGCTCCCTTTCGAGTGTGCGAAGGGCTTAGTTCCTTGAAGGGCTCAAGCTTGGTACGCGAAAATTCGACGGCTTTGTCTGCAAAGCCGGTTGGGCTCGGGATCTCTAGCAGTTGCCGCAAAGTGTCTAGAAGATAGGCCTGGTCAATAGAGGGAAGCTTCGCCATTTAAGTTCCTAACTGAAAGAAAATACGGCCTTAATGATCGGATTCTTTTTCTTGGCCGCCAAATCGGTCAACGCCCGCTTGTAGTCTTTTAGGGCATAGCGGCGGCTCACCATCCAGCCCAAATCAACTTTGCCCTTAGCCATTAAATCCAAAGCAAGATCAAAAGTTTTCCACGTTTTCCCCTGATACTTTTCGGCGTGGTCGTATTCCGTGGTGGCGATCAAGGTCAGCTCCTGGGAAAAAATCGCGCTCCAATCCACACCCTTGGCCATGCCCGGCAACCCCACTAGCACCACCGTGCCACCGCTACGGGATAGCCGGTTGGCATCGTCGAGCGAACTGTCGCTGCCCACGCATTCATATACTCGATCCGCACCGCCGGAAACGACCCGCTTTCCGATGGTCGGCTTGAGCAGGCTGGCCCCGGTGCGTTCGGCCACTTGCGTATACAAATCTTCGCCGATCAACACTTCATCGGCGCCCAGGCGCTCGGCCGCCTCCGCCTGAAACGCGTAGCGTGCCGAGACCAGGATGTGAGCCTTACTTCCCAGAGCGCGCAGCGCCGCCAGCGTAAGCAACCCAATGGTGCCCGCCCCAAGGATCAAAATCGTTTCCTTGTCGTCCGAGAAATCCGCCAGCGCCGAATGCAGCCCGCAGGCGAAGGGTTCGACCAGCAGCGCATTCTCGTCGCTGACCGTTTCCGGAACCGCGTAAAGCTGGGATTGGTGCGCCAGAAAATAGGGGCTCCACGATCCCCCAGTGTCCTTGCAGCTTCCGATGAAGAGCCCGGGGGCCAAATCCCCCTTCGTTTTATTCAGGCAGCGATTTGTGGCGCCGATTTGGCACTGCGCGCACCAGTCTTTCCTGGCGAAGCCGCGCGGCGCGCACCACAATGTCGGCTCAACCACCACGCGTTGCCCGATCTCAAAGTTCTTTACCCCATTGCCAACTTCAACCAAAGTGCCAACGTTTTCGTGCCCAAAGGTGAAGGGGAAATCACTGAAGGGGGAAAAATAGGGGCTGGTATGCAGATAGATTGTGCCCAGATCGGTGCCGCAGATTCCGCCGAGATGCGTTTTCACCTTGACCCACTCGGGACCAAGCAACTGGGGTTCGGGCACTTCGCGAATCCCGGTGGTGGTCATCCCGTTCCAGAGCAAGCCGGGCGCTATCTTTCCAAGGCCCAGCCCTGCTGCATAACGTGGAAGCGTAAAGTTGAATTGGACGGCTTGCATGCTGGCTTGGATTATACGCCGTCCTTCACATCCTTCTGCGCCCGCGCGATGAAATCGGCCAGCGAGATTGCGCCTTCATCCTTTCCGGATCGCAAGCGCAGCGCTACCGCTTCCGATTCGGCTTCTTTGTCGCCGACCACTAGCATATAGGGCACTTTCTGGTTTTGCGCGTCGCGAATCTTGGCACCCATGCGTTCGCTGCTGGTATCCACTTCGACGCGTAGCCCGGCCGCTTTCAACTGCGTCGCCACTTTCTCTGCATATTCAATATGGCGGTCGGCGATGGGGACGATTACGGCCTGCACCGGTGCCAGCCATACCGGGAAAGCGCCTGCAAAGTGCTCGATCATCACCCCCATGAAACGCTCTGTGGAACCGGTTACTGCCCGATGGATCACCACGGGAGTGTGTTCGGCATTGTCTTCGCCGATGTAGGTCAAGCCCAGGCGCTCGGGCTGGATGAAATCGATCTGGATGGTGGAAAGCTGCCACTCGCGCCCCAACACATCGCGGGCGATGATGTCGGCTTTCGGCCCGTAAAATGCGGCTTCCCCATAGGCTTCAACATAGTCCACCTTGTTCTTATCCAGCGCCGAGCGCAGCGCGGCCTCGGCCGCCTGCCACTTTTCGGGCGCATCCACATATTTGCCGTCATCCCCGCGCAGTGAGAGATCTACCCGATAATCATCAAAGTGGTAGCGTCCCAACACCTCGCGGATAAGTTTCAGAGCCAGCGTGAATTCCTGCTCGATCTGTTCCGGTGTGCAGAAGGTATGGCAATCATCCTGAGTAAGCGCACGCACACGCGTCAGCCCGGTTAGTTCGCCCGTCTTCTCATGGCGATAGAGCGTAGCGAACTCGCCGAAGCGTAACGGGAGTTCGCGGTAGGAATGCAGGCCCATTTCCTTATAGAGGGTCATGTGGCTGGGGCAGTTCATGGGCTTCAGACGATAGGTCACGTTGTCGTCTTCCATCGGGGGATACATCGAATCCTCGTAATTCGCCAGATGGCCCGACTTTTTATAGAGTTCTTCCTTCGCCAGGTGCCCGGTCCAAACGTGCTGGTAGCCGTAGCGAGTTTGGGTCTCGCGCACGTACTCCTCCATGATATGGCGCATCATTTCGCCTTTGGGCGTAAAGAGCGGCAGGCCCGGGCCGATGTCGTCCGAGAAATAGAATAAGCCGAGCTCCTTGCCCAGTTTGCGGTGATCGCGCTTTTTGGCCTCCTCCAGGCGCCAGAGATATTGCTCCAGATCGTCGGCTTTTTCCCAGGCCGTGCCATACACGCGTTGCAATTGTTGATTTTTTTCATCGCCGCGCCAGTAGGCACCCGCTACGCTCATCAGCTTGAGGGCATCTGGGTTGATCTCACTGGTGTTGGCGACATGCGGCCCACGGCACAGATCCGTGAATCCATCATGCGTGTAAAAGGAGATCTCGGGTTTCTCGGCCAGGGGTTCGCCGTTTTCATCTTCGTCGCCTTCTTCCAGGCCCTCAACCAATTCCAATTTGTAAGGCTGGTCCTTGAATTCAGCCTTAGCCTCCTTGGCGGACACCACTTGCTTCTTGAAATCATGGCCCTCTTTGATGATCTCATGCATGCGTTTTTCGATGGCCGGGAAATCATCCGGCGTTAATTGGCGCGGCAATTCGAAATCGTAATAGAAGCCATCCTCAATGGGAGGGCCAATCGCAACTTTGGCATCCCCCGGTTCAAACATTTCGGTGACCGCCTGGGCCATCACGTGCGCGGCTGAATGGCGCACCTTGTATAACTGCGACACTTCGTATTTTTCTTTCTTTTTCTCTGCCATCCTGCACTCCTTAAACAAAAAACGCCCGCCCACTGGGGCGAGCGCTCACGCGCACACGGTTCCACCCAGATGAAAACCTTCGGTTTTCATACAGAGTTTGCTGCGCAAACTCTACCATTGGTTTCCAATCTTGATAGCCTCTAACGGGGCCAGCCGTTTGCCTTAATCTGCCTGCGCATTTGGGGCTTCCGCTCGCGGGGGGTTTTGGTTGGCCGCTTGCCGAGCAGACTTTCAATCACCGATCTGCTCTTCCTGGGGACTGCTCAGCCAACTACTCGTCCCGGTCGTTGCGTGTCTTGGTCAGTTGTCCGTCTATTATAGGAGCACGGGAAGCGTTGTCAAGTGGTGGGCGCAGGTCATTCGTCTGTTATCAGCATGCGCTCCATGATGGCGATCTCATCGCGTTGCGCTTCGATGATCTGTTCGCAAAGGGCGATGATCTCGGGATCCTCAATATTCGCTTGTTCGCACATCAGGATCGCACTGGAATGGTGCGGAATCATGAAACGCAAAAAGGAACGATCGCCGACATAGGCTTGCTGGCGAATTATCACAAAACAAGCTAGCATTACCAGCGGGCTAACTTCCACAACGGGGTTTTTGATTGATGAACGGGGAATTAAAAACTGTAGCACAATACAAACATGAACCAAATCCAACAAATGGGCAATCGGCTTTCAAAATTATATTAACTAATCTTCCGTATGTTTGCCCCTTACATTATTGGACCTGGGATAGTAGAAAATTAGGCATCTTGATTAGAATAAGGTGTATTCCCTTAGAACCCACAGGAATCATGGATGAAAGTAATTAGGAATGAATTCATTATCAAAGGCGAGATTGCACTTTTAGAAGAAGTTCTCGATCAGGCAATATCAAGTTACCCTAATATCAAGACAATAATTTCAGAACTAGATGTGGAAATGACTGCTAGCGGTCCTTTTACTTACCGTTGGGAATTCATCATCCACAGGTTGATATACCTTGGTCGGGTTGAAGTCACTCAGTGTAGCGGTTCAGAGGTTTTTGGACAACCATCCCCAAAAACGAATGGAGACCTTTGCCATTTGATTATACCGCCGCCTGCTGGACATACAGCTCTCGGCGGCTTGCCAACGTCTGCTCTTTGAGTAAATTTCTGCGTTCGATAATCTCCTTTTGCCTGCCAAAATAAACATCGGCTGGGGTGAC
>QWJF01000044.1 GCA_009391835.1 Chloroflexota bacterium
ACATTAACACAGTTGTTCCCAGCCCCGATGTCTATAAAGAATTAGGAAATATTTCTGTTTCTCCTGTTCTCCTTCTTCAATAGTCAAACATTTCAACACTTGTGAACTGCCCCCAATAGTTGTGCCAGTTTTTATGTTTCTCCAACAAGCTGGCTGAAGATCGTTAATCAAAAGTCGCCCCTATGTGGAGCGCTGTTTTGATCAAGTGACAGATTGCCTTTCCAAGAATTGTTCTGGTGCAACCGTGGTGCAACCCAGATAGAAATTATGGAACTTATTTTCCGTTATGGACAATTGACTTACAAACCTAGAGTAAAAACACTCACAATAGACACTATATACGGGATTTATCTGCATTTTGACTGACTTCGAATCAGTAGGTTGGGGGTTCGAGCCCCTCCGGGCGCGCAGGATGTTTCACAACTGCCATGAATCGCCCCAATCTTCCAGCGAACTGACATAAGCATCGTTTGAATAGCGATTCGGCGCGAATGCCGCGGCATGGCCCGGAAGCTCCTTGCCGGTAATCTGCACAGTAAGCAAATCTGCCATGCCGGCGGCTGCCATAATCCCATAGCCAGACGCCGCCCCTATTACGTAGCTGCCCTCGGGACCTGCCTGCCCCACCAACGGACGGTTCTCTAACGTCTTCGTATAATAGCCTCCGTCCACAAAGGGGCGCGGCATTCTCCGGACATATGCTTGCATGCCCGGCAGGATGCGCACTAGGCCTCGCACCGCAAGTTCAGCAGCCAGGGGATCTATTTGCACAGGAAACTCAACGTCAACCGCATCATTGCGTAAATCCCACAGCGCCAGAATGCTCCTCGCCCCGGATTCCCCTTCAGGCCGAGCATGTGCACCGGCGGGCAGCTCGTCGAGAAGCCAGGTTGTCTGCTCATCGTCAACCAGCAACGCCTGTTCAGCCTCGTTCCACTCAAGCCGCTGCGGATCCGCACAAATCACAAGCGGGGCGTCGCGACTGAGCACCTCGAGGTGGTCATCAAAGGAAGATTTGAGGTGTCGTTCATTATGCACAGGGAGTTTTACATCCAATAGTTTGCCTAATCCCCCAAGGTGAGGCCCGGCCGCATTTACAAAAACAGGTGCCTTAATCCGGGTTCCATCGCCAAGAGTTACGCCCTCAACCATTCCTGCCCTAACATCTACTCCCTCTACCCGCCCACGAATTACCACAACGCCCGCCGCTCGCGCTTGCTCCAGCATCCACATCCCGTATTGTTGGGCGCTTAACCAACCTGCTCGACGCACATGCAGCGCAGCCACAACATCTTTGCTTAGATAGGGAAAATAGCCTTGAATGAGTTTGGGGCCAAGCAATAAATCGGCACCGTCCAGCTTTTGTGCAAAGCCATCTGCGAGGTGCCCCACATAGGAATCGCTGCTCATGTCATGGACCCTGAGGTTTCCTGCTCCAAGGCTTTCTGCTTCCCGCGCCGTGTTTTCCAAATCAGCGATTCTTGCCTTCTCGGTGGATAAATAAAGATAGCCTCTGCGGTTGAGGTGAAAAAGATTTCCGCATTCCTGAGCCATTTTTTCCATGAGATCAATGCTGCGATTCATCAGCCGCACCATCGCGTCCCCTGGGCCGGGCCACCAGTTCCGGTAGCACTCAGTAGATTTATCGCTGGTCAGGGTTAATGGCGAACGCTCGTCCACTAAAACAACATGGTCCATTCCTGTTTTGACAGCCAGGAAATACGCTGCGCTCACGCCCATAATGCCTGCCCCACAGATAACGATCTCAGCTTTTCGAACTTCCATCAAACCTTAATCGTGCACCCAGAGATCAAAACACATTTATTGCCCTTCAACTTGGGATAAAGCTTCTTTTGCGTCTAAAATTTGCCCTGCAGAGAAATCCTCCAAAGGGAGGCGCACGGGCCAGCGCGAAAATCTGTGCCGTTCAGCCAGCACTGCCTTTAAAAACGAAGGAGCGGGCGGAAGCTCATCCAGCACAGCTCGAAATTTGTCCAACTGGGATTGCACTTGGTTGATATCCTGCCCTGCAGCAAATTCGTCCCATAACCTGCGCAATTGCGGTGAGAAAAGGTTGGCAAGCGCAGTAATACACCCGCTCGCTCCTGCACTCAGTGCCGCACCAAACAACCGGTCGTTGCCCACTAAGACGGAGCGCCCCTTAAGCAGTTGCGCCAGCGCAGCACTGTGATCCAGATTGCCGCTCGAGTCTTTAAGTCCTCCAAAATTCTCTGGGAACTGCCCGGCCAACTTTGCCAGCAAATCGAACGAAAACCCCACGCCACTCACTACCGGAATATGATATCCAAGCAACTGCTTTCCCTCAGGCACACTGGCCTCAATCACCTGGCTGAACCAGGCGAATAACCCCTCGTCGCCCACTTGCCGAAAGTAGTAAGGTGGCAACACCACGACCGCTTCATAGCCCAAATTGAAGGCCAATTTATTTAACTCGATGGTTTCGTCCAAGCTGGGGCTGCCCGTGCCCGCAAGCAGTACAAATTCCGGATAATGCTGCCAAACTCGAGTGGCCGCCTCCCACACTAGTTCGCGTTCCTGCCTGGAAAAACTGGGGCCTTCGCCCGTGGTTCCTAATAGCAGTGCGCCGTGGCAACCTCGTTCAGCCAAAAAGCCCATGTAGTCGGCTATTGCGCCAGTTTCAGGCTTCCCGGCCGGCGTTAATGGTGTAACGGCGGCAGCAAAAACGCCATTAATGATTTTCAAGCTTCCTTTTCCTTTGCAGCACAATCACGTTCCCGGCCAGCACCAGCGCTACACCCATTAATTGAGAAACATCAAGAATCAATCCTTCAAACACCGCAGAAAGCAGCAGAGCAATCACGGGGAAAACAATGGTGATATAGGCGGCTCGGTCGGCGCCAATGCGCCCCAACAGCGTCAAATAACTTCCAAAGGCAATTACGGATCCAAAAAGCGCCAAATATGCCAGCGAAGCCACATAGCTAAACGAGGGATCGAAACTCAGTTCAACTCCTCGGCCGAAGGCAACTAGCAGGGTGAAGGCAGCCCCATAAGCCATCCCGAAAGCATTGGTCTGGATAACGGGGAGTTTTTCGCGTTGGTTGCGCGCTGAAACGATGTTGCCAAGTGAAGCCGATACAGAGCTGATCACAGCCAGTCCAAGGCCCAACGCGGCCCCTCCACTCACGCTGAAACCAGCCAATTCTGGGCGAAAGATTAGGGCCAATCCGGAAATGCCCACCAGCGCCCCCAAAACCACCCGCAACCGAACTGGGCTCTTCAAAAAAAGTGAGCCAAAAAGCACATTCAAAATGATAATGGTTGAAAAAATAACCGCCACAAGACCACTGGTCACATGTTGCTCGGCGAAGTAAACCAACACATAATTCGTCGAAAATAGAAGCAGCCCTTGAAGCGCGATAAAAACGTGCTCGCGGGCAGAAAATTTAAGCGTCAGCCCCTTCCAATAACTGTAAATGAAAATCAGCAGTGAAGCGAAAAGGAAACGATAGGCTACCGACAGTTCAGGTGACACAATCCCTAGCTGGAATTTGATGGCCAGCCAGGTGGATCCCCAAATCAAAACCGTGATCGCATAGAGCAAACTGTTTTGCATTACCTCTCCTCGGCTTCGCTGTAGGCGATTATATCGCTGCCCTATAGCAAAACAGGCGAGGCGCGGCTTCGCCTGTTTCCTTAACTAACGAGCGTTATTTAGCTTCGGGATCCGATTGCATCATGCCAAATATATTACCATCAGGGTCCTCACAGTAAGCCAGCCACCCAACCCCCGGAATTGCGTGCTTCGGATTAACCACCTTGCCCCCGCCCTTTTCGATTTTGGCCACAAAAGCATCCACATCTTCTACGTCAATCGTATTTGTAGTGCTTTCTCCAGGCTCCGTGCGTTTCCCCAACCCGCCATCGATTCCCGGCTCGCCCTCTTCTCCAGTTTGAATCGTCCAATAGTCCATTGGGCCATCCCATTTTTCTACCTTCCACCCAAAAACCTCAGAATAAAACTTGGCTAACGAATCAGGATCATCCCCCACAATTTCAAAGTGCACAACTCTGGGCATCACAACCTCCATAGGCTTGAATTCTAGGCAATTCTATCAAAATCAATTTGCGCGACCCCCCACATTTGTGCCCCTCATCACAAAAAGCGCCATATTTGGGAAAAACGAGCGTAACCAAATTATGAAAATTGGGTTAATAAGGGTAGCAATGCATGCGCATTGCAGCACTTTATCCTCTATTGTAAAGGAGTAGATATGGGAACTGGTGAACTTGGTAAATGGGCTTGGCTTATTGCCCTCTGGGTGGCCGTGCTTGGTGGCATTTTGGCCACCTTCGGCGTGGACGTTCTGGGTGGCGGCATCTTTGTTAGCGTGGTTGGCGTTTTAGCCTTCCTTGGTGGCTGGATGCACTTGGCTGGGATGGATCGCACTGCATTCTACATCGCTGCTGCGGCTCTGGGCTGGTTTGCTGCTTCGAGCGGCGACTGGTTTGGCGTTTCTATCATTAGCGACTTGGTGATGGGGATTCTCGGTGGTGCTGCAGTAGCAGCTGCTGCTGGCGCTGCTGGCGTTCTGATGAAGACCGTTTACGAATGGGTTATGCCCTAACCTAGGATCCAAACAAGTATCAAGAGACGGGAGCTTTGGCTCCCGTCTCTTGTTTAACAAAAAAGCGCCCCATTCGATGGGGCGCTTTGGATTCATCTCGCTACTGTTTAGGCGATTTTGACTTTCGCCATGCTCTTATCAAGGTTCTCCTGGAATTCTACGAAGGCTTCCTCCATATCCAGCTCCAGACAAACCGACCATTCCCGTACTAGGCGATCGCGAAAGCGCTTCAGCGCGTCCTCCTCAGTCGGGTTCAGCTTTTTTTCTACCCCTCTGGCTGAAAGATCCCGGATCAAGCGGGCGATGTCTAGCAAGGTCCCCTCTTCAAGCACTTCCCGGATCAAGCGTTTGCGTTGCATATGGTCCGGGTCCATCTCATCCGGTTTGCGCCGCAAGATCCGCGCGATTTTCTTGATCTCGTCGGGCGAAGAAAGCGGCCGCAAGCGTGAGTTGTCCTCACTTTTTACGGGGATCCAGTATTGGCTATTACGCGTCTTCACTTTGTAGTAAGACACTTCAGTGCCATCCAGCATCTTTTTTTCGATGCCTTTTACCTGGCCTACCCCATAATAGTGATGGACAATCCATTCACCTTTTGAAAATGTAGCGCTTGCTTCCATCAATCCTCCCGACCATCGTGGGACAACCTATCGTACTAAACTCGCCTAAGTGGAGCGCCGCTTACCTTTTGATTTTTGCTGTTGCTTGCGTATTGCCTTCTGTTTCGCAATGCGCCTTTGCTCACTTTCTGAAATAAACCAGCGCTTGCACCGTAGAGTGCTCAGCACTTTGCTGCGGGCAACTTTCTTTCGAAAGCGCTTGAGTAGCGACATTTGAGATTCGCCGGGCCTTAGAACAACCTTGGGCAAAAATTATCCACCACCTTTCGGTTATAAGATCACAACGAATTCGAGAGTATTATTGCACCGAATAGCCCATGACGTTTGCCATGGGTATTGCAAACTGCTCAAAAGTGCCGCTATTTGATGTGAGAAACATCCAATGCTTGCGGCGTCCCGATTATCACGCCAAAGAAGCGTGTATTTAATCCGTTGTTAGACCATTATAACATATCGGCGATTCCACACTGTTAAGGGCCGCTTCGGCCGCATAGCCATCAAATATTGATCGGCGGAAACCATGCTCAAGGTTCTGCCCGGGAACATCCCTCACCACGGTTGCTGGTTATAATCGTCGGATGACCAACAAAGAGCTTGCAGACGTTTTCACGCTAGTCGGTGACCTCCTCGAAATTAAAGGGGAAGTGGTCTACAAAACGCTGGCCTACCGTAAAGCAGCCGAAAGCCTTACAAACCTTGGCCGCGATGTCAAATACGTATGGGAAGAAGGCAAACTTACTGATATTCCCGGTGTCGGCAAGGCAATCGCTGAGAAGATTGATGAGCTTTTACGCACTGGCAAGCTCGAATATCTCGAAAAACTCCAAAAAGACGTTCCTGCCGAACTCGCCGAACTCCTTTCTATTCCCGATCTGGGGCCCAAAAAAGTAGGTCTGTTCTATAAGGAGTTGGGCCTCAAAAGTATCGCCGCGCTGAAACAGGCTGCCGAAGAGGGCAAGCTCCGTGATTTGCCGGGCATGGGTCCGAAATCTGAAGCCAAAATCCTCGACGGCATAGAATCGCTTTCTCGTCGTAGCGGGCGCACGCCACTCGGCGACGCCTGGCCCTTTGCCCAGGGATTGCTGGCCAAGCTGCGCAAGGTCCAGGGCGTAGTTGCCGCCGAAGCAGCCGGCAGCCTGCGACGCATGCGTCCCACCGTTGGGGATGTTGACATCCTTGTCGCCGCCAAAGAACCTGATAAAGTCAGCAAGGCATTTGTAGAAGACGAGGGCGTCGCCCGTGTGCTCGGGCACGGCGCTATTAAATCCAGTGTGGAATATCACAACGGCATGCGCGCCCAGCTTTGGGTACACGCTCCAGAGCGCTTCGGCACTGCGCTGCAATACGCTACCGGCTCCAAGGACCACAACGTGCGTACTCGCGAATTGGCCATCTCAATGGGCCTTTCGCTTTCCGACCAGGCTATCTTCCGCACGGACGATAGCGAAATCCTTTGCGCCACCGAGGAAGAAGTCTACAAAACTATCGGCTTGCCCTGGATCCCCCCCGAGCTGCGCGAGGACCGCGGCGAAGTACAGGCCGCCAAAGAGGGCAAACTTCCAAACCTCATCGAGACCAAGAACATTCGAGCCGAGCTTCACTGCCACACCACCTGGAGCGATGGCAAGCTGAGCATCCTTGAAATGGCTGAAGCCGCCAAGCTGCGTGGCTACAAAACGTTAGCGATTACCGATCATTCTTACAGCCTTGGCATCGCCAATGGCCTGAGCGTCGAGCGCCTCCAGGAGCAGCGTAAAGAGATCGAAGCAGCCCGCAAGAAGCTGGGCGATTCCCTACTTCTGCTTCATGGCACCGAGATGGAGATTCGCGCCGATGGTTCCCTGGATTTCCCCGACGAGATTTTGGCGTGGCTGGATATCGTGATCGCCTCCCTGCATACTGGTATTCGCCAACCACGTGAAAAATCCACCCAACGCATGCTCAGCGCCATCAACAACCCCCATGTGGATATTATCGCCCACCCCACCAACCGCCTCTTACCGGATAGAGAGGGCGCCGATTTGGATATGGATGCTATTTTCAGTGCGGCTGCTGACATGGGCACCGCGCTCGAGATCAACGCCAATCCCAAGCGCTTGGACCTCGACGATGTCTATGCCCGCCGGGCAATCGAATTGGGCATCCCGCTGGTCATCAACACCGACGCCCACCACCCCGACCATATGGATTTCATCGACTTTGGCGTGGCGACCGCTCGCCGCGGTTGGGTGGAAGCCAAGAACGTGATTAACACCAACACGCCGAAGCAGATTAACAGCTGGTTGAGCGGGCGCGGCTAACTCGTATTCGATTTTTGTCGCGCAATCTGCTCATCCAGGCCGCGTAAGAAGTTATTCACCTCGTAGGGCTGAATCCTCTCCACACGCTCCACTCCTACCAGCATCAACCCGATCCCAACATCCTCAAACACAATCGAATTGGTGTATTTCTTGAGCGCTCGACGGTAGGAGAGCCGCTCTCCAGCTAGAACCCGATCAAAATTAAGCACAATCCAAAGCGGATTCCCGGATAACCGGCCACTCCCCTGACGAGCCTCGATGAGGGCTTGCATGCTGGCCTCGAAGGATTTGAGAAATTCGATATCCCCGCTTTGGTCAGCGCATAGCGCAATCGAGGCCGCAAATTCCTCAGAACTGTCAAATTCATCAACAATCCTTTGTCTCAACTCGTTTTCATCCATTTTCATATCCTGCAAACAGGATAAATCATTCACTCAAACCCTGCAATCCTGCAAATCATTGAGTTAGCACAAAAGTTCGGACCATGATACAATGCCGCCTCCCCATCATCACATCGACAAGTGAACGGCCCTGTCACGAATCGGGTAATGATTAAGGCGATTTCCGTGAGGAGACAACATGCTGGAGCGTATCCGCACGACATATAGTGAGTACCCTGGCCCGTTTTGGGCCCTCATGGGCGCCACCTTGGTAGATAACCTGGGTCGCTTTCTTCTATTCCCGTATTTCTCGCTTTACCTAACCAACGAAAACACCTTCAACGCCTCGCTCACACAGGTTGGCATTCTGTTTGCCATCTTTTCGGCGACGAGCATGGTGGGCGGCTTTATCGGCGGCGCCTTTACCGATAAGTTTGGGCGTAAAAGCCTGCTGCTCTTCGGCCTGATCACCAGTGCCCTGAGCAGCATCCTGATGGCTTTCGTTACCGATCTCACCGTCTTCTACATCCTCGCTGGTTTTGTCGGGCTCCTCTCGAACGTTGGCGGCCCCGCGCAGCAGGCGATGATCGCTGATCTCCTTCCAGCCAAGAAACTGGCCGATGGCTATGGGATGAACCGTGTCGCTTTCAACATCTCCGCCACAATTGGCCCCGCCCTTGGCGGCATCCTGGCCAGCATCGATTTTGTTTGGCTGTTCATCTTTGATGCAGTCACCAGCCTGATAACTGCCGCGATCGTGTACCGCACGATTCCCGAAACCAAACCGCAAGCCGGGGAGGAGCATGAAGAGCAAAGTCTCCCTCAAACTATCGGCGGCTATGGCAAGGTGCTTGGCGATGGCGTTTTTATGGCCTACGTGGTCATTTCCATCCTGGTCACCATTGTCTATGTCCAGATGAACAGCACCATGCCGGTCTACCTCAATCAGCAACATGGAATCCCGCCCTCTGGTTATGGGGCCCTGCTCAGCATGAATGCCGCCATTGTGGTCTTTTTCCAGTTCTGGATTACACGGCGCATCTCAAAATTTGCCCCCATGTATATGATGGCGCTCGGCACCCTCTTCTACGCGGTCGGCTTTGGCATGTTTGGTTTTGGCTCGGGCTTGCTTTATTTCGCGCTGGCTATGATCGTGATCACCATTGGCGAAATGATCCTAGCCCCAGTCGGACAGGCGCTGGTTGCCCGCTTCTCTCCGGTGGATATGCGCGGCCGTTATATGGCCATCTTTGGCTTCACGTGGGGGATATCCTTCGCGGTTGGGCCCCTGCTAGCAGGCTACGTGAGTGACACTATCGACCCCAATTGGGTATGGTATGGTGGCTTTTTCCTTGCTATGATTGGTGTGCTGGGCTATCTCTTCTTGCGTACGGTGGCCGCAGATCGTCTGCAGGAAACTGAGGAAGCTCCTGATTCCTCGGATTCTGCGCACGCCGCTGCCAATTAGCCACACCACCATTCATTTCCAATTTTAAGGCAAATAACTTTCATGCTGCAAAAAATTAGCGCCACCTATAACGAATTCCCCAAGTCTTTCTGGGTTCTCATGGGCTCTTCCTTTATCGACCGCCTGGGAGGCGCCCTGCTCTTCCCCTTCTTCTCGCTCTACGTGCGGGATCACTTCAAAGTCGACATGGTCGAGGTCGGGGTCATCTTTTCGATCTTTGCCATAACCGGCGTATTGGGCAGCTTCCTGGGCGGCGCGATGACGGATCGCTTCGGTCGCCGCGCCATGATGATTTACGGCTTGGTGATCAGCGCAAGTAGCAGCCTGTTGATGGCCTACGTGGACGATTTGCAAGTTTTTTACATCATCACTGTAGTGGTCGGACTTCTCTCCAACGTCGGCGGCCCGGCCCAGCAGGCCATGATCGCTGATTTGCTTCCCGAGAAAAAACACGCCGAGGGCTACGGCATCTGGCGGGTGGTGGCCAACCTGGCGGTCACCTTTGGCCCGCTCATCGGTGGCCTGCTGATTGCGTCGGTTTCCTTCCGCGCCCTCTTCTTTACCGATGCGGTCACCAGCCTCATCATGGCCATTATCGTGCTTCGCGTGCTCCCAGAAACCAAACCTGCTGCCCCTGAGGGCGAAGAAGAGGAAAGCTTCGGCCAGACACTGGGTGGTTATCGCCGCGTGCTTACTGATAAGGTCTATATGGCTTTCATCCTCATCTCCATCCTTGTCTTCTCGGTCTACATCCAGATGAACACCACGATGCCCGTTTACCTCGACGAAGTTCAGTCCATCCCAGCCGCGGGATATGGCTACATTCTCAGCATGAATGCTGGCATGGTGGTGCTCTTCCAGTTCTGGATCACGCGTCGCCTCACGGGTTCTGCCCCGCTGCGCGTAATGGCCCTCGGCGCACTGCTTTACGGCATTGGCTTTGCCCTTTACGGAGTAAATTCCACGATCTATTTCTATGCATTTGCGATGGTAATTATCACAATAGGAGAAATGGTCATCGTGCCTGTTTCCCAGGCGATCGCCGTCCGTTTTGCCCCAGCCCATATGCGCGGTCGCTACCTCGCTATCTTCGGGTTTGCCTATGCCATTCCATTCGGTATAGGCCCGATAGTCGCCGGCCTGGTTATGGAAAACAGTGATCCTCGCTGGGTATGGTGGGGCGGCGGCATCATTTGCGTCATTGGCGTGGTCGGCTATTTACTACTTCACACCCGAGTAAACGAGCAGCTAGGCCTCATGGAAGAAGGCGGCGAAACCAGCATGACAGGGGCGGTCGCAGAAGCGTAAAATTACCAATCCATGACACTAATCGAATACCGAACCAATACAGAGCTTGAACTGGATGCCGTGATCGCGCTCTATATCGATTCAACGCTCGGAGAACGCCGCCCCGTAGACGACCGCGCGCGCATGGCACAGATGCTGGAGGAGGCCAACCTTGTCCTAAGCGCCTGGGATGGTCAGCAATTGGTCGGCATCGCCCGCTCGCTAACCGATTGGGCCTACTGCTGCTACCTCTCCGATTTGGCTGTTCGTGCCGATTATCAGCGCCAAGGCATTGGCAAAGAGCTGATCCGGCGTACGCGCGCTGCACTCAGCCCGAAGGCCAGTCTGATCT
>QWJF01000045.1 GCA_009391835.1 Chloroflexota bacterium
AGCGCGTGGATGTTGCCGTAATAAGTATGGATGTCGTCAACTTTGAGCATGGCCATTAGGCATTCTCCTTCTTGGATTTGCCCTTGGACTTGCCCGATTTCAAGCCGGAAGCTGCCCCTCGCCCCAGATAAGCCTCGATCACCTGCACGTTGCTCTGGATATCCTTGGGTTTGCCCTCGGCGATCTTGGAACCGTAATCCAACACGCTGATTTGCTCACTGATGCCCATTACAACTCGCATATCATGCTCAATGAGCAGGATCGTGATGCCCAGCTCATCGCGTAGGTTGCGGATGAATTCGGTCATTTCAGTCGTTTCGTTCGGGTTCATCCCCGCGGTTGGCTCATCGAGCAGAAGTAGTTTAGGCTTATTCGCCAGCGCCCTGGCAATCTCCAGCCGGCGTTGAGCCCCATAAGGCAGGTTGCGCGCCACTTGATCGCCCAACCCCTTCAGCCCTACGAAATTTAGCAAGCGGCGTGCTTCTTCAAGTGCCGCGGCCTCTTCTTCCTTAAAACTCTTACCCTTCCATATAGCCTGTCCCCAAAAGGTGTGTAACTGAGGATGATGGCCTACCAGGATATTTTCGATCGCGCTCATATTGGCAAACAGGCGAATGTTTTGATATGTTCGGTTGATTCCGGATCGGGTGATAAGATCCGGGCGCCAATTTTCAATAGGCACACCTTCGAAAAAAATCTGGCCCTCGTCCACTTTGTAAAACCCGGTAACACAATTGAAAAAAGTTGTTTTGCCCGCGCCGTTTGGACCGATAACTGCTGAGATCGAATTTTCTTCGATGTCAACGCTAAAGTTATCCACAGCCTTAAGGCCGCCAAAGTTCTTGGTAAGGTTTTGCGTGCTGAGTAATGTTGCCATGCCTTCTCCTAAGCCTCAGCCTTGGCTGGCGCCGGATTTTCCTCGCCGGCTCTTAATTCACGTTTGAAAATTTCTGCAGGTATGAAGCCTTCAGGCCGGTTGAGCATCATCACGATCAACAGGATGCCATACATGAGCAAGCGGTATTCGGTAAATTCGCGCAGTAGCTCTGGCAGGCCTACCAGCACGAAGGCTCCGACGATCACGCCCGGAATACTACCAAGCCCGCCTACGATAATCAGGCTCAGCGCGTTGATTGATATCAGCAGGTTGAACGAATGGGGGAAAATGTTGACCAATCTGGCTGCAAAGATCGCCCCACCCAGCGCCGAGAAACCAGCGCCGATGGCAAATGCCAGCAGCTTGGTCTGCACCAGATTGATGCCCATCGCCTCAGCCACGTCTTCGTCTTCGCGCATCGCCATCCATTGACGTCCCAGTCGCGAGTCTCGCAGTCGAATCGAAATGAAGGCAGCTAATAGCGAGCCGAATAGAACTAGGTAATACATCCTTTCAGGGCTGTTGAATTCCACCCCGAACAAAACCGGATTGGGTATTTTGAGCACCCCCTGTGCGCCGCCCATGATGGGCGCCAACCAATCGGAAAGCGCAAGAATCCGGATAATCTCGCCGAATCCCAGCGTCACAATCGCCAGATAGTCGCCGCGCATCCGTAGTACTGGAAATCCCAGTATCACACCGAAGAAAACACCCACCAATACCACAATCGGAAGCGCTGTCCAAAAATTGAAAAGACCCGGTGCAGGGTTTAGCGGGCCGGTTGTAGTCAATACGCCCATAGTGTAAGCACCAAAGGCAAAGAAAGCCACATAACCCAAATCAAGCAATCCGGCATATCCCACCACGATGTTCAGGCCCAGGCCCAACAACACGAAGCGCCCGATTTCGAACAAAACTTGTGAAAGAAAGGATCCTAAAACCCAGGGGGCGATAAGCAGCACAATGCCAAAGCCCACAAATTGAAAGATACGAGTGCGCAATTGCGCCTTTTTGGTCTCTGTCGAAACTGTTCCTTCGGTGGCTCGCTTATCAGCAAGCGTCTGCCTTGCATAGAACAATGCGGCCAGGGCAGCGAACAAGACAACTGCCACCGCGGGTTTCATCGAATCGCCTACATAAAATAGCTTGGTTGTCTCTCGGCTGGCCACATTGCTCAAAACCTGGATCACCAAATCAGCGAAAATCGCCATGAGCAGCGTCACAGTCACCGACATGCCAATTGCCTTGCGAATGCGCGCATGCAGAATGTTGTAGAGTCCCCCGAGCAGGCCGCCGGCCGCGGATACGCCCAATAGCAGCAACAACCCGGCTGTATCAGCCCGCTCAAAAGTCAGGATGCTCATTAGGTTAGGGTTGACGTTGACAAACACTTCGCGCAACTCAATCTGGCGATTTGCAAGCACAAGCAGCAGGGGCAAAACGCCAGCCACCGCGCCAGCCAAGGTTGCAGAAACCAGATTGGTGAGCCAACCTGCTTTGCGTCGCCCAGTTGTCACGGCAAACCCCGACCAAATGATCCCACCGAAAAGCAGCAGATGCCCCAGATTGAGATATTCGCCGAACAGATCGCGTGAACCAAAGGCCTCCACCATGCCAATCACGCTGAAATACAGCGCAATGACGCTTCCTAAGAGGCCGTGGCGTACAATACTTTTGAACTGAAACTTTTGCATGCCCGCCTCCTAGGCCTTCGTCTCAGAGAGACGTTCGCCGAAAATGCCTTGTGGCCGGAATATCAAAATCAAAACCAGCACGGTAAAGGCAATTCCATCTTTGAGTTGGTTAGTACCGGGGATACCCAAGCCCTCAAGAATAATGTTAGGTCCTAAGGACTCAATCAATCCCAGTAGCAGGCCGCCAAACATGGCTCCGGGAATGTTGCCGATCCCGCCCAACACGGCAGCAGTAAAGGCCTTGATCCCCGGGAAGAAGCCCATCAGGAAGAACACACCCTGCGGCCTGAACAGCCCATTGAAAACACCCGCTGCCCCCGCTAGCGCGCCGCCCAGTGCAAAGGTAGTCACGATTACTTTATCAATGTCAATCCCCATCAATCGCGCCACATCCTTGTTCTCGGAAACTGCCCGCATGGCCTTGCCCGCCTTCGTCCGCTCAACGTACCAATACAATGCAAGCATGAGAACTACGGCGCTAAGAAACACAACCGGCTGAACGATCGGAACTTCGAAGCCAAAAATATTCCAGATACCGCGCAGAGCTTCAACGGTGGGATAAGAGCGGAATTCCGAGCCGTAAAAGCCGCGAAATGTATATTGGAGCGCGAAGGAGGCACCGATTGCCGTGATCAGCGGGATCAGGCGCGGTGCATTCCTCAGAGGGCGATAGGCAATTCTCTCCAAAAGTAAAGCCACCACCGTAGAGATGGCCGCCGAAAAAAGAATCATTAGAACAATGGCAATAAAGGGGCTTTCAGCCAGGAATCCGCTGCGTGCAAAATAATTGGCCAGGAACACCGTAGAGAGTGCGCCAGCCATATACACCTCGCCGTGAGCGAAGTTGATCATCAACAGGATGCCGTACACAAGAGTGTAGCCCAGGGCTATGAGGGCGTAAATACTGCCTTGAGCCAGGCCAGCGAAAACCAGCGTGGCCCATTGATTGCTGGTGTAGCGTGCCGCCGTAAAAGTGTTGTACAGCCCGATCAGGATAACGACGGCTGTTACGAATTGAAAGGCCCTTAAGAATAAGTCCAGCCAGGAAATGCGTAGGGGCGTCCTCTTCTGCATGCTGGCGATCTCCTCTTTGAGTTAGCGGTTGCTACCGCAGAAACGGAAAAGCGCGGGGGTAAAGGGTTAATAAGGCGGGATGAGCCAGAATACAGGATTCTGGCTCATCCCTGTTTGAAACTACATACCTAACGGCGAACCATCAGGTTTGTGGTTCAAGCCTTACGGAGTGTAAATGACCGGGGGCGGCCAGTTGCCATCCAATTCAGCATGGGTAATCTCGAAGACACCCAAAGCCTCACCAGTGGCACAGTCACCGTATTCGCTGCAGGACAGATTACCTGTCAAGCCGGCGAAGCCGGAGGTGGTAGCCATCGCGTCGCGCAAAGCCTGGCGGCCGATCAAAATCGTGCCGTCAGCACCCTGTTGAGCCGAAGCTTCGATCGCATCCAACATCATGTTTGTGCAGTCATAAGCAAAGGCATGGAAACCGGAGGGCGGAACGCCACCGATTTGCTCGTCCCAGCGGGTCAGGAAGGAGTCGTAAGCATCGCCGGTTATATACGGACCGGAGAGATACACGCCCACAACATTTTCACCAGAGTTCCCCGGGAAGCTAGCGGAAAGCAGACCATCAGCGCCCACCAGGGTGGTGCCTTCAAGGCCGGCGATTTCAGTTGACTGAGCGACGATGAAGTTGCCCTCAGGTTCGAAGATCGGGAAGTACAGTACGTCCGGGCTATCTGCAGCCACGGTCGTCAGGATCGTGCGCATGTCGGTATCACCAACATTCACCGCGCCCTGGAAGGTCACGGTGCCACCCAATTCAGCAAAGGTGGTCGCGAAAACCTGTTGCAGCTGATCAGCGTAGGGGCTGCCATCGTGAATCGTGGCAGCAGTGTGAGCGCCCAATTCGTTGTACACGAATTCAGCGGCCACACGGCCCTGGAACTTATCATTGTGCGCTGCGCGGAAGTAACCCGGCAGCCAGGTGCCATCGGGATCGGTCAACGCCGGAGCGGTGTTGGAGGGCGAGCACATGATGAGGCCCGCACCACTGATGGTCGGCAGAGCTGCAGTTGCAGCGCCGGAGCAGTTGGTGCCGATGATGGCAACAACTGAAGGATCAGATGTAACTGCCGTGGCAGCCGTCTGGCCGCCTTCGGAAGAACAACCGGAATCCTCACCAGTCAGTTCGACATCGTGGCCCAAAACCTGGCCGCGATCCGAAAGAGCGATCTCGATGCCGCCCAGGGAATCTTCGCCCAGGAAGGCAGTCGCGCCCGATACGGTCAGCATGTAGGCCAGGTGAATGGAATCACCGGGGGCCACTTCCACGCAGCCGATGGCGTCCGAGCACTCAAGAGCGACAGGTTCGTCAGCTACGGGCTCGTCAGCGACAGGCGCTTCGGTCGGGGTGGCGCTACCACAAGCGGCCAGCACAAGGCTGGCTACCATCAGCAGCGCTAAAAGGGTAAATAGACGTTTTGACATTCTTGCTCCTCCGAAAACTAGTTTAGAGTAGTTTTCTATAGTTCAGGGTTAAGTCTAACGCAAAAAACCTTTCGCTTTTAGCCACCTCCTTTCGCATGGTGCGAAAATCTTTGCCTCGAGTTAACAGAATTGTTAATTCTTTACGTAGTCAGATTGCGAGAGCAACTAACCACAAACTCTGGGAATCCCCAGAGCTTAAGTTCGTATTGTACATATCTAAGCATATGCGGTCAAGGGATAAAAAAAATACTCATGAGAAAAACGTCGTATTTGGTATCCCAAAAACCTGCGCCCAGAGAGCCCGCATGGTAAAATAGAACATTCATGTCAGTTTAGTGATTCCTCTCTATTAGTCGCGTTTTCAGCCACGTTATTTTCCGTTTTTCTACATCGCTTTAATAGGGAAAAATACACGATTGGCCATCGCAAATTATTCACTCGGAGGTTCGTGAGTGGCGAAACAAGCAGTAAAATCCTATCAGGGAAGTGATATCCAGGTCCTGGAGGGCTTGGAAGCCGTACGTCGGCGTCCCGGCATGTATGTCGGTGGCACCGATGTCAAAGCACTCCACCACCTGATTTACGAAGTCGTAGATAACTCCATTGACGAAGCGCTCGCCGGTAGTTGTGATCGCATCACCGTCACCATCCACGCTGATAGCAGTGTAACGGTGGAAGACAATGGCCGCGGCATCCCGGTCGATGAACAACCTGCCATGAAGAAATCCGCCCTCGAAGTCGTCATGACAATGTTGCACGCGGGTGGCAAATTCGATGGCGGTGGCTACAAAGTTTCCGGCGGTTTGCATGGTGTCGGTGTCTCGGCTGTGAACGCCCTCTCCGAGTGGTGCCGGGCCGAAGTTCGCCGTGAGGGCTCCTTCTACCTCCAGGAATATGAACGCGGCAAGCCCTTGGCTAAGGTCAAGAAAGTCCGCAAGCTAAAGACCGGAGAAGGCAGCGGCACCACCATTGCCTTCAAATTCGATAAACAAATATTTAAAGAAGAAGTGGATTTTCGCTTCGAAACCTTGGTCCATCGCTTCCGCGAGATGGCCTTCGTCACTCGCGCCGTCACCATTAAGCTCACCGATGAGCGCGATGACCGTGAAATGACCTTTTACTTCGATGGCGGCATCACCTCCTTCGTCCGCTATCTGAATCGCAATCGCGAAACCCTCCACGACGTGATGCACCATGAAGAAGAAATCGACGATGTGGTTGTGGATGTCGCCATTCAATATACAGATGCTTACTCAGAATCGGTGTACGCCTTCGCCAACACGATTAACACTGTGGATGGTGGCACGCATCTGACGGGTTTGCGCGCTGCCCTCACCCGCACGATTAACGATTATGCCCGCAAGAGCAGCCTGCTGAAAGACAACGATACCAACTTCTCGGGCGACGACACCCGCGAGGGCCTCACTGCCATTGTCAGCGTCAAAGTCCCCGAGCCGCAATTCGAGAGCCAGACCAAGGTCAAGCTCATGAACGCCGAAGTGCAGACCTACGTACAGCAAGTGGTCAACGAGCGTTTCGCCACCTTCCTGGAGGAAAATCCCGCCGCCGGCCGCGCCATTGTCGGCAAATGCCTCACCTCCGCACGCGCCCGCGATGCGGCTCGCAAAGCCCGCGATCTCGTGATCCGCAAGTCGGCCCTCGAATCGCTCACACTCCCTGGCAAACTTGCCGATTGCTCGGCCCGTGATCCTGAGAGCAGCGAGCTCTATATCGTTGAGGGTGATTCCGCCGGTGGTTCTGCCAAGCAGGGCCGTGATCGCCACTTCCAGGCCATCCTGCCCCTACGCGGAAAAATCCTCAACACAGAGCGCGCTCGCCTGGATCGCATCCTCGGCAACAACGAAGTCAAAGCCCTTATCTCCGCGCTCGGAACCGGCATTGGCGATGGCTATAACATTGAAGGCCTCCGCTACCACCGTGTCATCATCATGACCGACGCCGACGTGGATGGCAGCCATATTCGCACCCTTTTGCTCACTTTCTTCTTCCGCTACATGCCCGAATTGATCGACGGCGGGTACCTGTATATTGCCCAACCACCACTCTATAGCATGGGCAGCGGCAAGAAAATCGAATACTTCTACACGGAAAAAGAAAAGGAAGCCGAGCTCAAGAAGTTGGGCGAAAAGGCAGAAAAGGTTTCCGTGCAGCGCTACAAAGGGCTTGGTGAGATGAACCCGGATCAGCTTTGGATCACCACGATGGATCCTGCCAATCGCAATCTCCTGCAGGTCGGCATCGACGATGCCACCGAAGCCGATCGCACTTTCGATATGCTCATGGGAGCCGCCGTTCCCCCTCGCAAGCGCTTCATTCAAACCCACGCCCGCGAAGTCCGCAACCTGGACGTCTGATCCAAACAATAAAAGTGCCGCTCAGCGGCTCTTTTTATTTAACGCAAGCCCATTTCAAGCTCGTATAATGCCTATGAATGTCCGTGAGTAATTCATCTAAATCTGCCACCATCTTGGTCGGCGGTCCGCTGGCTGATGAGATCCGTGCCTCGGTGGCTGAAAAAGTCGCTGCGCGTGTTGAGCAGGGCCTGCCGCGCCCCGGCCTCGCTACCCTTCTCGTGGGCGAAAACGAGGCCTCCCGCGTCTATGTTCGCGGCAAGCATCGCGCCAGTGAACAGGTCGGGATGCTTTCGCTCGGCCGCGAGTTGCCCGCCTCTGCCACGCAGGACCAAATTGTCGAAGTCATAGAATTCCTAAACGCCGAGGCAGTTGTCCACGGCATTTTGGTCCAGCTCCCGCTGCCCCCCCATCTGGATGAAACCCGCATCCTGGCCGCGATTGATCCGCTCAAAGATGTTGATGGCCTGCACCCCTATAACGCAGGTCTCCTCGCCCAAAAAGGCCGAGAGCCTTTGCTGGCCCCCGCCACGCCGAGCGGCATTCTGCGTCTCCTTGCCAAAGAAAATATTGAGCTGCGCGGCATGCACGCCGTCATCATCGGCCGCTCCAACATCGTGGGTCTTCCCCTCGCCAGTATGCTTATCAAAGCCGACGCCACGGTGACCGTCGCCCATTCATACACGCAGGGTTTGCCCGCCTTGTGTCGCAGCGCCGACCTGCTCGTCGCTGCCGTGGGTCTCCCCGAGTTCGTCCGCGCCGATTGGGTCAAGCCCGGGGCGGTTGTCATCGATGTCGGCGTCAACCGCGTGGAGGATGCCCGCGCCAAACGCGGCTATCGTCTTGTGGGCGATGTTGCCTTTGGAGAGGTCAGCCGGGTGGCTCGCGCCATCTCCCCGGTACCTGGCGGCGTAGGGCCCATGACCATTGCCATGCTGCTCGAAAACACACTGCACGCCGCAGAGTACGCTGATCGCTGAACGGACCTATTGACAGGGTGGGGGGATTTCGCTTACACTGAGTTGTCAGACAACTTGACCGGAAATTACCCAGACCTTGACCACGCTGCTTGTCCGCAATGCCACCCTAGTGGCTACCTTTGATGAACACGGCCGCGAGCTTTCCGATGCCGGTCTCTTCATCCGCGATGGCATCATCGAGCAGGTCGCTCCCAGCGCCGAACTTCCGGACGCGGCCGATGAAATTCTCGATCTCTCCGGGCATGCCCTCCTCCCCGGCCTGATCAACACCCACCATCACTTTTATCAAACCCTCACTCGCGCTGTCCCCGCCGCACAGGATGCCAATCTTTTCGATTGGCTCACCACGCTCTATCCCATTTGGGCTCGCCTGCAACCGGAAGACATTCGCATTTCCACCCAAACCGCGCTCGCCGAACTGGCCCTCTCCGGTTGCACCACGGCCTCCGACCACTTGTATCTCTTTCCCAATGGCTCGCGCCTGGATGACGAAATTGAAGCCGCCCGTCAGGTTGGCCTGCGCCTGCATGCCTCACGAGGCTCCATGAGCGTTGGCGAAAGCCAGGGCGGTCTGCCGCCCGATAGCGTCGTTGAATCCGAAGAAATCATATTAGCGGATTCCCTTCGTCTTATTGAAAGCTACCATCAGGCACAGCACGGCGCCATGACTCAAATCGTGCTTGCTCCCTGCTCCCCCTTCAGCGTCTCCCAGGATTTGATGCGCGAGACTGCCGCGCTCGCCCGCCAGCATGGGCTCCACCTCCACACGCACCTTGCCGAAACCCAGGACGAAGAACAATACACGCTGGAGCATTTTGGCAAGCGGCCCGTGGCGCTGATGGAATCCCTTGATTGGATTGGCGACGATGTCTGGTTTGCACACTCTGTTCACGTTAACCATGATGAGATTCAGCAATACGCAGCCTCGGGATGCGGCGTTGCCCATTGCCCCTCCTCAAACATGCGTCTCGCCTCGGGTATCGCTCCCATTGCCGAAATGCTGACTGCCGGTGTCAAAGTCGGCCTCGGCGTGGATGGTTCTGCCAGCAACGATTCCTCCCACATGCTCGCCGAAGCCCGCCAGGCCATGCTGCTTGCTCGCCTGGATGCTGGTCAGCGCGGCGCGTCGCTATCCTCGGATCAGGCTCCGCCCTTGATGTCCGCCCGTCAGGCCCTTGAGTTGGCCACCCGTGGTGGCGCGGCAGTGCTCGGCCGTCAGGATATCGGCTCGCTGGAAGTGGGCAAATGCGCCGATTTCTTTGCCGTCGATCTCAACCGTCTTGAATATGCTGGTGCCCTTCACGACCCCTTGGCCGCCATCGTTTTTTGCGCTCCCCTGCGCGCCGACTATACGGTCGTCGCAGGCAACTTTGTAGTCAAAGAGGGCATGCTCACCAGCCTCGATTTGCCCGTCCATATCGAACAGCACAACCGCGTCGCCCGCCGCCTGTTGCAGCCCGCATGAGCCATCAAACCCAACTTTCCCAGCGCCTTCATCGCCAGCTTGGCGATTTGCTCAGCGAGCTTTCCCCCGGGGATCGCCTGCCTTCTGAGCCGAAGTTGTCCAAGGCTTTTGGCGTCTCCCGTGCCACACTGCGCGAAGCCATGCGCACCTTTGAAACGCAGGGTCTAATCCAGCGCCGCCAGGGGGTTGGCACCTTTGTTGTTCATCCGCCCGGAGTGATGGATGCGGGCCTCGAAGTGCTCGAAAGCATCGAAACTCTGGCCGAACGCATTGGCCTGGAAGTGAGCATGGGTGCCTACGAAGTGGAAGTCCGCCCGGCCACCGCCAGCCAGCTATCCCTGCTCAAAGAACCAGAGCTGCTCTATGTGTCCCGGGTCATTGAAGCGGAAGGCCGTCCCGTCGCCTTTCTTGAAGATACGTTGCCCTTGTCGGTCCTCTCCAAAGAAGAATTGCTCGCCGATTTCACCGGCTCGGTGCTTGATTTTCTGCTCAAGCGCGGTGATCCCAGCCTAGCTACCTCGGAAACCGAGATCCAGGCGGTTGCCACAGAGACACACATTGCCCGCGCGCTCCACATTCAGTGCGGCGACGTCGTGCTTCGCCTGCAAGGCACCCTTTATTCTGCCGAGGGCGCCGTGGTTGCGCTCTCTCAAAGTCATTTCCTGCCCGGCTATTTTCGGTTCCGGCTACTCCGCCGCGTCGGCGCCCTCGAAAAAGGTCAACGCTTCTAATGCTAAATTCCGATCAAATCACGAGCCTTCAATCCCAGGTTCATGCTCACGAGGAAGCTATTCTGCGTTTCCTGCGCGAGATTGTGGCCATCCCCAGCTTTGATTCGCAGCTTGCCGCGGTCGGTGAGCGCGTAGCCGCCGAAATGAAATCCCTCAATTTCGACGAAGTCCGTTTCGATAAGATGGGCAATATCCTCGGCCGCATCGGTTCTGGCGAAAAAGTCATCGTGATGGA
>QWJF01000046.1 GCA_009391835.1 Chloroflexota bacterium
CGAGATTGCGAATTCTTCTCATTTCTTTCAAAGGTTGTGATACGGAAAATATGGAGTGGGGGCTTAGCCTAGAAAGCACCACCCCGAAACGCCCCAATCACCTCAGCCATCACCGCTACCGCAATTTCCTCCGGCGTTAGCGCATTAATTTCCAGGCCAATTGGGCTGTGTATCCGCGCTAAATCTGCCTCGCTCACGCCCTTCTCTGCCAGCCGCTTCAAGCGCTTGGCATGTGTCCGTTGGCTCCCCAGAGCCCCCACATAAAATGCCTGGCTCGCCAATGCTGCTATTAAAGCCGGGTCGTCAATCTTCGGATCGTGGCTCAGCGAGGCCATCGCGGTGCTGCGTGTCAACCCCATCTGCTCGAACGCCTCCCCAGGCCACACTTGTAGTAGGCTATCCACCTCTGCAAATCGTGCCTCGGTTCCGAACGCTCTGCGTGGATCTACCACCACCGTCCGGAATTGCGCCGTCTTGGCAATTTGCGCCAGCGCCACCGCAATGTGTGAACCGCCTACCATCACCAGAGTAGGGGAGGGTGCCACGTGGTTTATGAACCACTCCATGTCACCCACGGTTTCGCGTCGCATTCCTTGTATGCGCCCGATCGCCTCGCCAGCAATCTGTAGTTGCTCGCCGCTTAATTGCTCAGAATTGAAAAGGGGGCCCTCTTGGCTGCTCATCAGTTGCGCCCCCAGCAAGGCTTCATTGCCCCCAATCACGGTCGCAATCCCCACGTCCTGTTCCGCTTTGATCGCTTCCAGCGCTGCCTCAGCCGCCCCGCGCACCAGCGGCTGCACAAAAATATCAATGTTCCCCCCGCAAGCCAACCCAACATCCCAGGCGGTTTCGTCCGCCACGCCAAAGTGTAGCAGCCGGCCTTGGCCGGTCTTGAGGCTTTCCTTCGCCGCCTCCACCACCGCGCCCTCCACGCAGCCGCCACTTACCGAGCCCGCAATTTGCCCTTGGGCGTTAACAGCCATAAACGAACCCGCCGGTCGTGGCGCCGACCCCCACGTCGAGACCACTGTGGCCAATGCAACCGCTTCGCCGTGTGCGAGCCAGGTTTCTAAGTCAGGCAACAGCTCCCGCATGGTTTAGCCCTCGATTTGCTTTTTCATGCAATCGAAGAATTCACCGGTAAGCTTTTGTGTCACGCTGCTCATCATGCGCGCCGCCAGGGCCGCAATCGTTCCCAACACATGGATTTCTGCTGACCAGGCCATTTCAGTGCTGTCCGACTCTTTCTCAATCAGCAGCATTTCTGCAGTAACGTCTACTGCGCTGCCCGGGGCCGTTGCGTGCGCCTTCATCCGTGCCTTGTTGGGTGCGTCTAATTCCACCCATTCCACATCCGCATTGAACTTCACCTTAAGATTGCCTAGCCCTACGGAGGCTACCGCTCGAAACTTTTTATCTGCTTCAATGATTTCCATGCTCTCGACGCCAGGTGCGCAGGCTGCAACAGAATTGGGATCCGTTAAGAACGCCCATACGCGTTCGCGGCTGGCGTTGATCATTGTTTTTCCTTCAACCTTCATACTAATCTCCTAAAGTACTATTAATGCGCATAGCCATTACCATCAAATTATGAAATCAAAGCAATCCCTTTGAGGACAGCAGCTCGACCACTCGTGGGTGCTCAGCGTAGACACCGTGATAAGCGCTGGGCAGTAGGGCGGCAATTTGTGCCATGATTTCCTCTGTTTGCTTACGCAGGAAAACATCTCTCGCCTGTTTGGGGAGGGTGGGCACGATAAAGGGCTCTCCGACTCGGATGGTGATCTTGGGCCGTCTTAGCCGTTTGAAGCTAGCCCGCACAGCCCGGTCTTCGCTCCCGAACACCGCCGCCGGAATAACGGGCGCGCCGCTTTTAGCCGCAATGTAGGCCACACCTGGCTTGCCCTCCAGCAGTGCTTCGGTTGTGCTGCGCGTCCCCTCGGGCGCAATCATCAAGATCCCTCCTTTCGCCAGCCGCCGCAGCACCTCTTTGAGCGTGCCCAGGTCAACCTCGAACCGTTCCAGCCATAGAAGATCAAGCTGCTTCACCATCCAACGGAAAAATGGGTAGTCTCGATACTTTTCGGCCACCACCAAAATTACGTCATCCCGGTTCATGAGCATCAGTGCCAGGCCCGCATCCAGCCGCCCAAGATGGTTGGATGCCACAATCGCCCGTCCTTTTACCGCTTTTAGTTTGTCCCAACCCTCAACACGAATATTGGCCACCAGCCTAAGCAACACGCTGATCGTGGTTCGGATGATGCGCCGCTTGAGCAAGACCATCTATTTCTTATCCCCGGTATAGGCTCTGCGCAGGCGCACCGGATCTTTAACCCGGGTGCGTAGCCGCAAATTAAAAAACTCCACCAGCACAGAAAAGCCCATCGCAAAGTAGATATAGCCTTTGGGAATGTGCTGATGCAGCCCTTCCACCACCAGTGAGAAGCCGATCAACAGCAGAAACGAGAGCGCCAACATCTTCACTGTGGGGTGCCGGTTCACGAAGTCACTGATTGCTCCCACAGACACCAGCATCACCAACACCGCAATGACGATAGCCGCTACCATCACAGGCACATGTTCAGCGATGCCCACCGCAGTGATCACCGAATCCAGTGAGAAAACGATATCCAGCAGCAAGATCTGGACGATCACCTGTTGGAAGGTAGCCGCCTTGCCCTTGACCTCTGAATGCCCTTCTTTGCCCTCGAGCTTGTCATGGATCTCAATCGTGCTTTTCGCAATCAGGAAGATGCCCCCCGCCAGCAAAATAAGGTCATGCCCAGAAACGCTCTGCCCAAATACACTGAATAGGGGCGTCACCAGATTCGTGATCCAGGCAATCGAGAGCAGCAATCCGATGCGCAAAAACATCGCCAGTCCCAGGCCCACGCGACCTGCCCGTTCACGCTGTCCCTCGGGTAGCTTCTCCGCCAGGATCGAAATAAACACTAGGTTATCAATCCCGAGCACGATTTCTAGCGCTGCCAGTGTGAAAAATGAAATCCAAATTTCGGGGTCAGTCAGCCAAGCCATGCATTAACTCCTCAAAACAATATGATTACTCAACCAATGCAATGCAGCCGCAATTATACGGTACAGCGTACGGTACGCTGTATGCCGCCTTCACCTACAATAAGCGCCCCAGCCATTCGAACACGCCCAATAGATATCCCGCCGATAGCGTTACCACTACGATCAGCACTTTTCGCACCCAAGCCGCGCCCCGCTCAACCGCCACCCGCGCCGCCGTCCATGCCCCTAGCATGTTTCCGATGGCCAGCAGCAGCCCCATGCCCCAGTCCACCTGCCCGTTGCGCACGAACACCCCCAACGCGAAGACCGTAAAGATCAGGATCACCACGATTTTGACTGCGTTGGCCCGCACCAGGTCGTAGCCAATCACCAACACCAGCGCCGCCAGCATAAAGATTCCCACGCCCGCTTGGATAAATCCTCCATACATCCCAATTACGAACATCGCCGCGTGTTGCCGCCAGGTGGCCCAACCCTCCAACCTCAACAACTTCCCCTGAAGCCAGCGTTGCGGCCGCAGCACGATCACGAACAGCATCAGCACCATCACCACCCCAATTGTGCGCTGCATCAGTGCCTCGTCCAAATTGACCGCGATCTGGGCCCCCAGCAGCGATCCCAAAATGGCCGTCGTGCTCAAGATCAGCGCCCCGCGCCCATCCAGCACGCCTTGACGCCGGAAGCTCAGCCCCGCCACCACGTTTTGCAGCACCACCCCGATCCGGTTGGTCCCATTCGCCACCGTCGCCGGCAGCCCCAGGAAGATCAGCACAGGCAATGTGATCAACGAGCCACTACCCGCCAGCGTATTGATGATCCCGGCAAAGAATCCCGCTACTACCACCAACCCATATCGCGTAAGTTCCATAGCGCTATTCTAAGTCCTTATGCTATTGGGACAGCTATTCCCCCAATGTGTGCTGCATCAAATAATCATTTTTGTCATTCTGAGGCGAGCCGTCAATCCATCCAATAGACTTCATCCGACAAGGTAGGGGCGGGTTTCAAACCCACCACCTATAAACCCAACTCTCTTACCCCGCCAACAACTGTTCAACCGCCTCCAGCGAGTCCAGCTCCCCCAACACCGTCAGTCGGTCGCCCATCTTTAGCTCCGTGCTCCCATGCGGCACCCGAACTTCTCCGTCCCGCCGGATCGTCAGCACCAAAGAATCTCCCGGAAACACAGCCTCGCTAATCCGCCGCCCCTGAAACACGCGGTTGTTCATCAACACTTCGCGTACATCTCGATCATCCGATGTCGAAGTCAGCAGCGTAAATAAGTCTGGGCTGCGTGCCATACTTGCCAGCACCATCGGTCGCAGCATATTCGTGGTTGTCGCCCGCACACCCAGCTTGCGGAAATCCGCCAGCCGTGTTGGCTCGTGCACCATCACCACGATAGCCGGCGCGCCCATGCTTAGCGCCGTCTGGCACACTTTGTAATTCTTATCATCATCGCTGCCCAACACCAGAAGCGTCTCCACGTCCGTCACCTGCGCCTCGCGCAGGCAAGCCTCGGTGCCCTCTCCGTGGATCACCTCAAAATCCTCATCCCGCACCAGTTTCACCAGCCGCTCTTCCGGCTCGAGGAACAGCACCCGCTCCCCATGCTTACGCAGCTCCTGGGCCACCTGCAACGCCAGGTTGGCCGCCCCATAGATCAGGTAACGCCGCTTGTGCAGCTCCTCTGGCTTGGGCAGCAACCAGTTGGAAACCAGCGGTGCCAGTGTGGAGGTTACTGCCGCCACCATAATGATCGCCGCGTTGGTTGCCTCGCCAATCACCCCAATTCGCAACCCGATCGCCGCCGCCGCGATAATCAGCGAGAGCCGCGCCGATAGCAGCCAGCCCGCCGCAAACACTTCCCGCCAGCTGAACGAGGGTTTGAAGAAGAAAGCCGCCACCACCTTCAACAGCACTGCCGCTACCAAAAGCAGCGGTGCCAGCAGTAGGGCAGTGGAGTTCTCCAGCAGCAACGGCAGGTTGAATTCGATGCCCACCATAATAAAGAACACCGGGATAAAGAAGCCGTAGCCGATGGCGTCCAGCTTCTCGCGCAGCCCCTCATCGTCCCGCGTGCTCAACAGCGAAACCACGGCCCCAGCCAGGAAGGCGCCCAGGATCAGCTCCACGTCTACAAATTCTGCCAGCACCACGAAGCCTAGCATCAGCGCAATTGATCCCCGCACCTGAATTGCGAAGTCGCTTTCTCCAGCCCCTCGATAAGCCGCCGCACCCCTGGTCGCCGGATCTGCGTGACCCCGATGCGATAGGCCAGTAGGAAGGCAAAAAACAGCACCCCGATCAACAGGATTTCAATCGTCAATCCGCTGGAATACAAGCTCACATACACAGTGATCAGCAGCATCGTGAAGAAATCGGCCAGCAGCGCCGAAAGCAGCACGGTTTGCCCAAACTTGCTGCTGCTGATGCCCTTCTCCTTCAGCACCGGCACCACAATCCCAAGCGAGGTCGTCGAAAGGATCAGCGCCATCATCCACGGGTCTCGCGCCAGATCGAAGCGCACCAGCAAAAAGCCCACCGGCACCGCTAGCAGTACCGTCCCCAGAAAATTCAAGACCGCCTGCTTTAACGGACTCTGCCCATTGCCTTCGAAGTCCGCACCCGGCTTGGTTAGCAGTGTGAAATCGATCTCTAACCCAGAAAGGAACATCAGGAAGGCAAAGCCGATCTCGGCCAGGATTACCAGCGTAATGTCGTCGTGCTCCACCAGATGAAAGCCCGAGCGTCCGATCAATATGCCGGCGAAAATCTCTCCGACCACAATCGGAATCGCCGGCAACCGCGACAACAACAAGGGCACGATAAACGCCAGCCCTGCAACAATTAACAAGGGGAAAAGGTCTAAGTTTTCAGCCATCCCGCTATTTTACATAAACCCCGCTGTCCTATTTCCGTATCGGGCATAGGAATTCCGTAAGAACTTCGATGTCTTACATCTCACGCCCCGCTAATGCCTGACTTTCCTTCTCTGGGTGGGGCAGCCGCCTCATGGGCTTTCAAAGTCAAGTGCGCACCGAAATCCGACGCTGCTGCTCGCATACTCCACATTGTAGGGTTCCCGAATGGCGGAGCGAACTTGGTAGGCGGCATGCGCAAACCAGCCGCCTCCTTTTGCGATGCGTAGCTGTCCTTCATCCGGCCCCTCCGGGTCGCTTACCTGCGCCGAGGAATAAGGCCCGAACCAATCCAGCACCCATTCCGCCACGCCGCCGCTCATATCCTGCGCGCCTACCCAGGAAGCGCCTTCGGGATGTTCGCCCACCAGCGGCGGGCTGATCTTGCGCAGCGTCACCCGTTGAATATCATAGTCGTCCCCAAATGGGTAAATCGTCGCATCTGGACCCCGTGCCGCAAACTCCCATTCCGCTTCCGTTGGCAGCCGCCCGCCACGTTGCTCACAGAATTCCGCCGCCATCTCCCACGTCACAGCTTCGCGCGGCCAATCCGGGTCTTTGCGCGGGAAGCGGCTATCCACGCGCGAGTCAGAGCCGTATTGCGCGTTGGTGACTTCCGTCCGGTCGATCCAGTAGGGCTCTGCCAAACAAGCTGTAAAACTCGGCTGCTCGATGCTGAAATCTTGCCGGCATTCGCTGTTGCCAAAGTAGGCTTTGCACGAAGCCTCCGCCACCTGCAGCTGCGCTTCACTAGTCCCCATCTCAAAGCATCCCGCAGGCACCAGCATCATCAGAAACCCGTCCTTTTCCCGCACCAGGGGAGCCCAATCCACATTCGTTTCCACACCGCTGAGTGCCCGTTGCCTCGTTTCTTCAGTAATAGGGCTATGCAATCGCTGCCAGCGAAGCAAGTAGAATACTGCCCCAAAGGTCAACAAAACAATAATGCCGAGTAGCCAGAATTTCAGTTTCATAGGTCCCTTTCCGTGTTCGCCTTAAAGTGTGGCTAACTATATGTCAATTTTTGAATCGTGGATGCACTAAAATAGCCTGTAGTGAACATGGCCAATATCAATTTTGAAACCAAACTCAGTCAAATCAAATCCTGGACAATACTCAAGCTGCCCGAAAATGCTTCCGCCCAGCTTCCATCCCGAGGCATGACCATGGTTTCGGGGACAATTAATGACGTTCCTTTTAGCGCGGTCCTCGAACCCGATGGCAAATACGGGCCTGGGCTAAAGCCCAGCCACTGGTTTAAACCCGATGAACAGTTGCTCAACCAGGTCGCGGCCAAACTAGGCGATACGGTTCAAGTGTCGTTGCAACCCACCAAAAATTGGGTCGAGCCCCCGGTCCCTGAAGATGTAAAGAAGGCCTTGGCAACCTCTTCACAGGCGGCGGCCCTATGGAAGGATATTACGCCCCTGGCTCGCTGGGATTGGGTTCGCTGGGTGCGTGCCGTCAAAACGCCCGAAACGAGGGCCAAACACATCGAAGTCCTGCTCGATAAACTCAATAAAGGCGATCGGCGCCCCTGTTGCTTTAATCGCAACCTCTGCAGCGAACCCTACGTATCCCACAACTGGGTTCTCCTTGAGCCGCAGGCTTCTTGAATTAATCAAGAGATCCGCAGAAATCATCTGAGGAATACGTGAACTACTGGTTCCGCGTGCGAGTGGGGCGGTCGGCTTTCCGCTCCCAGCAAGCTGGTCAGTTGCTCCCTGTATGCCATCATTCTCATTGGTAAGCGTCAATACCCAAGAATAGCAAATTATGCATTGCGTTTTTGAATGGGGGAGGACCAAGTAATAGGATTTCTTCATGGTCGGCTTGATCAAGTAGAAAGAATTATTAGGTCTATTCGTATCGAATCTAAAATTGAAGATATTTCCATTAAATGCATGATTTATTCATTATTCAAGGAGACACTAAAGCGCGAAGCAAAAAGTTTTTGGTGAGCCCAGAAATAATAATTTCAGTCTGCGAGAGGAAATAATTCTGGATTATGTTGAGATGCAATCCAGAGTGTCTGTGGCTTGCTGGAAAGCTTGTGGCGTTGCCTTGTATGAAAATATTGATTTCAAGTAATATTAGATAACTAATCGTTTTGGTCAGGAAAGGGGTTTTATGAAGAAAACTGAGGAAGTAAGTTCAAATCAATTAAGTGCCGGTTGGGCTGCTATTGCTAACCAATGGTTATTGCCAGATACTCCAAGCGAAAGACAACATATCTTTGATAAATTTGGAGACAATCCCGACCATCAATATATTACATATCTTACTCAACTAATTCACTTTACATATTTAGTCTTCAATGGAAATGCCGTGGCGTATAAAAACCAGGCACTCGAAATTAGGAATACGGGATTAACCCTATCTAGTCCCAACTTCAATGAAAAATATTGGTGGAGTGTCGTAAAACTGACCAGATGCTTGTTAAACTTCTTGGGTTCAATGACTATACTCATTGATGTTTTGCGAAACATTATTGATTGCGAAATCTCGGATAAAGTTTTTAAGGATGATTATTCACGCGAAGTCAATTCCCTATTTGGTGATTTGCCAGAGGCGTCGTTCTTCAAAAAACTGAGAAATTATTCGGTTCATAGGAAGTTACCTCTAGCCGGTCCAGCCGTTTCAGGTAACATGCCAATTGAAATTTATCTTGAGACGAAAGAATTAAAGGCGTGGGGAAAAATAGGGAACGCAACGAAGCAGTTCATTGAAAAAATAGAAGTCCAAATGATCGAGGGCGGAGACTTCGGGATAATAGTTGACCCATTAGTAGGGCGGTACAGAGATAGGCAAGAGCTCTTAAATATTTGGATGATGAAGAAAATAATTAATTTCAATCCAGATATTGTGCAACAAAAACAATGACTATGTAAAGTCCTTAAGAAGGGCGGGCGGGGGAGAAAATGTTGAATCGTGACAAAGGTTTCGATAAGTATTATTAACACAAGCATACTCAAGGGAATTGTTTTGTACATCATTCCCAATTATTGATGAGAAACAGCAAGTTAAATGCTCAGTGATCTTTGACTGAGGTATCTAACGGGTGTTTGCTCTTCATGGCTAAATAGGAATCCCGAATTATTTCTGTGAGCTGGGCAGGATCCACTTTGTTCATATCTTTGATGTAAATACAAACTTTGGACAGTTTATACTCACCCAATGTTTGTAGCTTGGCTTTGTAGGTGTCCACGCCATTGAGGATATACAAGCTTAGGTAATTTTTGCGCGGGGAAATCCAATAACAGGCCAATTTCTCTTTTTTCCATCCGCATAGGTCATCGTATATCGGCCAAATCCAATGCCAATATCTCCCCACACTTCAGCTGGTTCATTTGTTGCTTCCTTAAAGACATCCAACAATTGAATACTGTCCTCCCTTTGTTTATAGTTCGTGATTGACTTAATGAAATCAACCACCGAAGTATCAGACACGCGTGTTTTGGGCACCGTCATAGCATAAATATACAGTAAATCTACTTTATCTCGCGATATCTTCTAGTTGGAGCTATTTTTCGACTAGGTGCCGACAAACGATCTCTAGCGATCCTCAGCCTCCTCCTGGATCACCACGTTGCCCTTTTTCCGTCCCGTTTCAACGTATCGGTGCGCCTCAGCCGTCTCCGCCAAAGGATAGCAACGGTCAATCACCGCCCAAACCTGTCCCGCCTCAATCGGCTCCCGTAGGAAATCCAGATAGTCTTCCTCTTCCTTGGTTGGCGTGCGCACGCTGATAAACTTGCCCGTCTCGGCCAGCACCCCTTTGCATTTCTTTGCCGAGATCTTGCTCACCGCATCAAACACAAGCTCGTAGCGTTTTTCACCAGAGCAAAAGTCGTCTTGCGTATAGTCGAGCGTCCGGTCCGCCCCTAAAGATCGCACTAGCTCTTGGTTCGCCGAGCTCGCCA
>QWJF01000047.1 GCA_009391835.1 Chloroflexota bacterium
AACCCGCCCCTACTTTTTAAGGAGCGCGGTTAGTGGAGGGGATGTGAGTTTATTGGTGAGCCGGGTGGATTCCTCGCTGTTCTCGGAATGACATTTGTAAATTGGGCGGTGCTTCGTGGACGGAGGAGATTTTCAAACTAGCGCGGAGATTGCGTCGCTACACTCGCAATGACGGCTAAAAAGGCCAGATTTCGAGGCCGTGGATGGCGTTGGTGACGTCGTGCGTGAGGGTGATGGTTTTGAGCGGCTGGGGGTGGCCCCATTCGAAGACATTAATGGTGGCTGGGGAGGAGCCGGCAATGAGCAGGCCGCCGTCGGTGAAGGCCAGGCCGCGGGCAAAGCCCTGGCGGGCGAGGCGCTCGGAGGCGGGCACGTTTTCGAGCTGGTCGGCGGGATAGGCGTGCACGGGGTATTCGGTTTGCAGTCGGCCGCGGCGATCCAGGAAGGCGAGGCGGGCGCGGGCGGTGTCGTTGATGAGCACGCCGCCGCGGTGCGGCTGGGCGTTGTGGGCGGAGAAAGGCACGCGGGCGTAAACGCCGAGCTTGCCATCGGCGATGCTGAAGATGTGGCGGGCCCGCGTGCCGGAGACATAGACCACTCCCTCGGAAACGTGGACGTTATTAATGTGCAGCGAGTCTTTGCCGACCAGCGGCAGGGGCGGTTCGGCGTTGGGGTCGAAGCTGCGCAGGCGGGGCAGGAGCGGCAGACCGCGGCGGTAGAGGGCATAGCGGCGGGTCGTCAAGCGGGCGTGGTAGCCGCGGGTGAAACGCTTGGTGTCCATATCAAAGGCGAGTACGGTGTTGTGGCCGGTGGATGTGAGGTAAAGGGTGTTGCCGCTGATGCTGATTTCGTGGCAGAGATTGAGATGTGGATTGCGGTAGGAGGCGAGCAGCCTGAAATCGGGGCCGTAGACGAAGAGTTCGTCGCTGGCGGCCAGATAAATCTCACGACCGCGGATGGCAATGCCGCGCAGGCCGCGGGCACCGCCCCGGCCGGACCAATCGATATCCTGCTGGTTCCAATCGAGAACGCGTTCGAAGTGCCCACTCTCGAGGTCAATGAGGTAGACGCCGCCGTGGATGCCTTTATCGGCACCGCGAATCACCGAGGTGGCCAGGATGGTAGGCAGCTTATAGGGTGCCAAATTACTCGGTGAAGACGGGGAGGTGGCCGAGGGCGATGATGTGGGCCCATTTGGCTTCGTCGCCCTCGGTGAAGATGGCGGCTTCGGCGGCCACTTCGGCGCCGGCTGATTCCATCACGGCGCGCATGGCCTGCTGAGTGGAGCCGGTGCTGATCACATCGTCCACGAGGACGACGCGGCGGCCGGAGACGAGGTCGAGGTCTTTGGCGTCCAGGTAGAGGGTTTGGGGTTTGCCCGTGGTGATGGATACGGTTTCAGCGGAGATGGCCTCGCCCATATAGGGTTTATAGGATTTGCGCAGCACGGCGTAGGGCTTGGCAGTTTCTTCGGCGAGGGCATGGATGAGGGGGATGGACTTGGCTTCGGCGGTGACCAGGGCGTGGTAATCGGTGTCGGCGAGCTTTTCGGCCAGGGCGCGGGCGCTGGCCTGCACCAGCTCGACATCGCCGAGGATATTGAGGAGTGCGATGCGGACGCCGGGAGCGACTTCAACGAGGGGGAGTTGGCGGGTGAGGCCGGCAATATTGACCTGGTGGGTGTTGGGCATCAATCCATTCCTTCTTGTGCGGCGTGTGCCTCATTATAATTGAGCTAGGTAATCAGTTCCCGCTTCAGGCAGGAGAATAACCTATTGCAATTGGACAACTTTCACTGAGAGGAGCAGATATGGCAAAGGAACCGGAAAAGAAAAGTGAGCAGGCGGGCAAATGGATCGGGATTGGGCTGGCATTGGGCGTGGCGCTGGGGGCAGCGCTGGACAACATTGGGCTGGGAATCGCGCTGGGGTTGGCAATTGGCGTGGCGATAGATCGGGGGCGGGCGGGGCAAAATTGAGTACTATCCAACCGAAGAAGCCGGTTGGATTCTGGAGAATGCTTGTCGGTTTGGCTGTGCCAAACCTTAGGGAGAATGCTGCGCTATCCGACCGATGAAGCTGGTTGGATTCTGGAGAATGCGCATTCTCTTAATCTTTTTGACGACAATTGATTTTGGCGGGTAAGCGAGCGGGGGGACGTGGGGTCAAAGAAAACATGAAGGAACTCTGGTCGGCGGTGATTATTTTAGGCGGCTTTGCGGCGTATAGTTTGCTGCACTCGTGGCTGGCAGGGTTGCGGGTGAAAGCCTGGGTGGAGCGGCGCCTGGGGGCGGGCTGGGTGAGGCGCTATTATCGGCTGGCGTTCAATGTGGTCGGGGTGCTGAGCCTGTTGCCGATCTTATGGCTGGCGGCCTGGCTGCCGGATCGGGGGCTGTATACGATCCCGTATCCGTGGCGCTGGCTGAGCTACGCGGGACAGGCTTTGGGGCTGTGGATCCTGTGGGCCAGCCTGCGGCAAACGGGGGCGCTGGATTTTCTCGGCTTGCGGCAGTTGACTGAGGAAGGAGAGCAAGATGCACCGGCGTTGACCACCAGCGGCCTATACGCCTGGATGCGGCACCCGCTGTATACGGGCTCGATGCTGGTACTATGGCTGCTGCCGCAGATGAGCACGAACACGCTGGCGCTGAATACCGGGATCAGTTTGTATTTTTGGCTGGGGGCTTATTTCGAGGAGCGTAAGCTGGAGCGCTATTTTGGGCAGGCGTATGCAGAGTACAAGGCGCGCACGCCGATGTTTGTGCCAGCGCCCAAATTGAACTGAAGGGGAAAGGGGTTGCGGCGGCCATCCAAGCGGATGGCCGTTTTTGCTTTAAGGGGCAGGGCCGAAGCCCCAGCGAGCGAGGATAGCTTGGCCTTCCGGGGAAAGCAGGAATTTGATGAAGTCGGCGGCGGCTGCGGGTTGGGCGGAGGCGCTCAGGGGGGCGATCGGGTAGTAGGCGAAGGCGTTGGCTTCAGGAGGGATGGGGATAGCGAGCACCTGGTTGGCGATATTGGGGGTGATATCGGTGGTGTAGACGATGCCCGCATCGGCTTCGCCGAGGGCCACTTTGGTGGCGACCAGACGCACGTTGGCTTCTTCGGAGGCCAGGTTGGCGTAGACGGCAGCCTGGAAGGCGGCATCGCCGAGATGGGCAATGACCAGATCGCTGTATTGGCGGGCAGGCACCCCAGGGGCGGCCAGGATCAGACTGAGACCGGGATTGGCAAGGTCGCTGAAGGCGTGGATGGCGGCGGGGTTGTCGGCGGGGACGATGAGGACCAGCTGATTGCTGGCAAAGGTGCGCGGCGGCGCGGCGACCAGACCGGCTTCGACCACGGCTTGCATTTGAGCGGGGTTGGCTGAGGCGAAGATATCGGCGGGGGCGCCCTCGAGAATTTGGAAGGCGAGGGTGGAGGAAGCGCCGAAGCTAAGGTCGACGTTGAGGCCGGGGTGTTCGGCATCATAGGCGGCGGCCAGCTCGATGAAGGCGTTGGTGAGGGAGGAGGCGGCCAGCACTGTGAGCCGTTGGCTGGAAACGGACGCGCAGGCGGCGAGCAGGGTGAGGGCGAGGGTGATGAGGGCGGGGCGCTTAAGCATACGCTCATTATATGGGGAGTAACAGCCAGCGCCGTAGAAACATTAGTGGCTTAGTGAGTTGGGGGTCGTAAAAAATTAAATCTTCTGGAGGCAGGATGTATTCAAAGATTTTGATCCCGCTTGATGGATCGGCGGGGGCTGAGCTTGTGTTGGACACCGTGAAGACGCTGACGAATGGAAACACGTGCGAACTGGTGCTTTTGCGAGTGTTGGAAAAATCAGAGAGCAAGCGGAAAGCGGAGACCTACCTGAAAGAAAAAGCCGAGGAAATCGACGCCAAGAAATTTTCGGTGACGTGGCGTACGGGGCAGGGCGCTGCGTCCCAGGTGATCCTGGCGCAAGCTGATGCGCTGGATGCGGGCCTGGTGGCGATGACCAGCCACGGACGCGGCGACCGGCGGGCAATCTACGGACGGGTGGCGCGCGGCGTGTTGGACCATGCGCAAAAGCCGCTGCTCATGCGCCGGCTGGTGAGTGGGGCAAGGGTGATGCCCGATCTTCGACTGACCGACCTTGAGGCGATGGAGCGCAACGGGACGGAAGAAAAGCCCGTTCTCAGCGCAGGCTAGAGGCACATCGTTCGGATTAGGGCTTGACAGCGGCCCCAGAAAACCTATAATAGACCAAGTGTTCTATATTGGAGGCCGAGATGGATGTTGGCATGTTGTGGTTGGATGACGGGGGCCAGGCGGACCTGGACAGCCGGGTGCGGCAGGCAGCGGAGAGCTACCGCTCGCAGACCGGGCAGATGCCGAGCCTGTGCCTGGTGAACCCGAAACTGTTGGAGAACGAGGAGTTGGCGAGGCTGCGGCGCGTGGGGGATGTGGCGCTGGAGGCGAATCCGTCGTTGCTGCCGAATTATTTCTGGATCGGGCAGGGTGAGAGGTCGGCGGTGGGGGTCGGATAGCGTGGTTTTGGATTGAGATTAAACGAAGGGGCCGGGCAACCGGCCTCTTTTTGGTTTGGGAGGCGGTTTTATACCGAGCGTGCGGGTGGACTATAGACCCACAATGGCAAAGGGTGCTGTAGCTTCTTGGAGTCTCCGACCCCACGCCCCCTGTGAGGGCTGGATGTATGGCTAAGGTAGTTGTTTGTGGCTGGGTGGTTTTGGGCGGGGATGAAGTGTTAGGCAGTGCGTGTCTCGTTTAGTTAGAACACCCTTACGGTTTGTCAATCTAGAGAATGCGCAGCATTCTCTTCACGTTGCGTTCGCAATGATGATAGAGGGTTTTGTTTGGATTGGAAGCGGGTTAATCGGTGAGATGGGTGGATTCCTCGCTCTGCTCGGAATGACAATGAATTGTTAGGGTTTCAGTATTTTGGCGTGAGGCTATTAGCGGGGAGATTGCTTCGCTGCGCTCGCAATGACGGAGGGGGTGGGGAGGGTTTGGAAGACTGGAGACTGGGGGTTGGAGATTGCTGACTGCTGACTGCTGATTGCTGATCGCTGATCGGTGATTGGGACTAGAGACTGGTTACTGGCTACTGGTCATTGGTTTATGCGGTGAGGGCGGCGGTAAGGGTTTCCATTGCCAGCTCGGATTCGATCTGGCCGGTTTTGATCTGATGATCGAGTTCGAGGAGGCGCTGATAGATGGCCTCGAGGGTGGCGAGGTCGAAGCGGCGGGATTGCCCGGTGAGCTTTTTGGCGCGGAAGGGGTGGGCGCTAAGCTGTTTGGCGACATCGGCTTCCTTGCCGCCACTTTCGACAATCTCTTTGGTTTGAAGGAGGGCGCGGAAATGGCCGACAAGGCCGAAGAAGAGTGAGATGTGGTCGCGCTCGTCCATTAATTTGCGCAGGGCCTGCATGGCCTGGGCGCCGGAGCCGGCGCTGAGCGCGTCGATGAGACCAAAGAAATCGCCCTGTTCGCCAATCTCGAGCGCCAGGAGAGCCACATCGTCGGCGGTGATGGGGCGGGCGAAATTGGCGTAGGCGAGCAGCTTCTCGATTTCGTGTTCGGCGGCGCGCGTGTCGGAGCCGAGCAGACTGGCCAGTACGGCGGCGGCGGGGGGCTGAATCTCGCCACCCAGCTCTTTGGCTTTGGCCTGGATCCAGGCGGGCATCGCGCCGGCCTGCGGCAGGCTGAATTGCTTGACGAAGGCGCGCCCCCCGGCGGCTTTGGCCCACTTGAGCAGCCAATGGGAGGCTTTGAGATCGCTGGGTTCGACGAGGACAAGCGCGGTGCTGGGGGGCGTTTCATTCAGGATGGCGATGAAGGGGGCGCGGGCTTCAGCGGTGGCGCGCGGGTAGGCGCGGCTGGGCTCTTCGAGGATCACGAGGCGGCGCTCGGCCAGGAAAGGGATGGCGAAGGCGGCGGCGCGCAATTCGTCCAGGGAGAGGCCGGCGCCAGAGAGGCGGGAGCTGTTCATTTCGACGGTGCTGGGGTCGCCGAGGCGGGATTGGAGCGAGGCGAGGGCGGCGTGGATGGCGGGGCCGTCTTCACCGTGGAAGAGGTAGATGGTGGGGGCTTCGGGCATTTTTGGATGGCTGATTGCTGTATCCAACCGATGAGGCTAGTTGGATTCTGGAGATTGCTTACGCAATCTCTTTTTGCGAAGGAGTGGTTAGTATGTAATGATAACAGGGAGGGAAGGGATTGTTGATTGCTGATCGTAGATTTTTGATTGGGGATTTGTTTTGTTGGTTGGCTGGAATTTGTTGGGAATGGGAGCGGGATGGCTGGGGAGTCGGGGTGGACTATACACCCACATTAGCAAAGGGTGCTGTAGCTTTGTGGGGCCGCTGGCCCCACGCCCCGCTGGGGGGCAACTGTTGCCCCCCAGGCTCCCTACAATGGCTGGGGTTAAGGCTGAGGCAGCTGTTTGTGGTCGGTTGACTTTGATCTTTGGTTTTACTGGAGAAGTGCTCCAGTCGATTTGATTATCTCCTGACGTAATAAGTGACAGGGCAAGCGTGAGTGAAGTATTCACGCGTGTCAAGATAGGGTCGGTAAGCCGCGAAGCTTTGTTTGATTGGCGGCTAGCTTATTGTTGTGACGCGGTGGGCGGTGAGGTTGCCGCGGGTGGTGCGGCGGATATCGAGGAGTTCGAGGGAAGCGGGATCGCCGGAGGTGGTGACGCGCTGTTGAAGGCGGGTGCCGAGCGGGCGGGCGGCGAGCAGTGCCAGGGTGGCCAGGAAACCGGCCACGGGCAGGCGGCCGAGACGATCCCGCCTGCGGGGTCCGGCTCCGGCCATTGCCGCGGCGCCAGCAGCGCCGGCCAGCAGTCCGGAGGTGACCAGGTTGGTGCCGCAATTGGGATGAATGGCGAGGCCGCGTTCGCCGGCGCGCAGGCGGCCGAGTGCTTCATCCACGGCGGCACGCACATCTTCAGTGTTCAGTTCACCGACCAGCCAAAAGCCACGGGCATCCGAGTGGCCCATCACCGGGCCGAGGCGGCGGCGGGTGAGCATATGGATGCTGGCGTGCTCGAGGCCGTGGTTGCGGCGCACGCGCCAGAGCGCGGCACTGAGACGGGCGGGAAGCGGTACGGCGGGGACGGGCATCAGGCCTTGGGCGTTTTCGGTTTGGCCGGGGATTTGGCTTTAGCGGGCGCTTTGGGCTTGGCGGGAGGCGCATCGATGATTGTAGATGAGGGGGAGGCCAGCTCGTTGTAAGTCAGCGCCCACGCGGAGAGTGTAAAGGTGCGTAAGATGCCGTTAAGCAGCGCGGAGACTGGAATGGCCAACACCAAGCAAATGGCAGAGATGATGAGACCGGTGCCCAATCCGCTGCCGGAATTGGCGAAGTAGCCGATTCCGACGGGGACGAAAACCAGGATAAAAGGCAGGGCTAGCACAAAACCAAGGATGCCGCCGCCGATGACTAGAATGAGGCCCATCAGGCCGACGTTGGCCAAGTTAGCGCGGAAGAGCTCCCAACTGCGGCCCATCGCTTCGAACACACCGAGATCTTCTTTGACCAGGGCGACGTTGGCCAATTCCACGTAGCCGGTATAGATGATGCCGAGCAGCGGGAAGAGGCAAAGCAACGGGATCAGGCAGATGAGCGCGACACCCAACGTGGCAACCGAAGCGACCAGGAAGAGAACAAAGAAGGCGAAGCCAAAAGCGGCAATCGCCAGACCCAACAAGATGTTGAGGCCGAGGCTGCGGACGAAAAAGGGCTTGCCATCGTTGAAGAGCTGGCGCACGCTGAGCGCCTGTCCTGCATCGGCCTGCAGAGCGCCTTTGATGACGGTGACGCGGCCCAGGGCGGAAAGGAGAAAGAAGGCAATCGCAACAAGCACGACGAAGCAGATGACGGCGAACGCGATGCCGGTGATCGCTTCAGGCGTGGTGCTTTGAATGCTGCGCTCAATGTTCAGGAAGAATTGTTGCAGGCCGCGGGGCATATTGAAATTGCGGGGGCCGTTGAAAGAGCTAGAGTCGGCACTAAAGTTACCACCGGAGCCGCCGAAGCCAGCCTGCGAGCCACAGGAGGCGAGAATGCCGAAGAGCCAAAGCGCCTTGTTGTTCCAACTAATGTGCCAGGCGCGGGTGAGAATTTTGCCGAAGTCCATGTTTTTCCTTTTCTTTGTCGATTAATTTCAAATGGGCAGGATTGGCCTGCACTCTAAATTATATACGCAGGAGTAGGCAGCAGAGTTGCGGCTATTCCCACTCGATGGTGGCGGGGGGTTTGCTGCTGACATCGTAGACAACACGATTGACGCCGGAGACCTCGTTGACGATGCGCGAGGAGACGCCGGCGAGCAGTTCGTAGGGCAGGCGCGCCCAATCGGCGGTCATGTAATCCTGGCTGGCGACGGCGCGCAGGGCGATGGTCTCCTGGTAGGTGCGTTGATCGCCCATCACGCCCACGCTGCGCACAGGCAATAGCACGGCAAAGGCCTGGGCAATCTCTGCATCGGCGCGGTTGATGAGGCCGGCGTCTTCGAGTTCACTGGTGAAGATGGCATCCGCAGCGCGAAGGCGGGCGAGGCGTTCGGGGCTGATCTTGCCGAGGCAGCGCACCGCCAGGCCGGGGCCGGGGAAGGGCTGCCGCCAAACGGCGCTCTCAGGGAGACCCAGTTCGAGGCCCACCTGGCGAACCTCATCTTTAAAAAGGAAACGCAAAGGTTCCACGAGGGAAAAATCCATTTTTTCGGGCAGGCCACCAACGTTGTGGTGGGATTTGATGCGTTGGGCAGCCTCGCGCTCGGGGCCGCGCGATTCGATCACGTCAGGGTAAATGGTGCCCTGAACGAGGAAGGGCGGCGCGCCCAG
>QWJF01000048.1 GCA_009391835.1 Chloroflexota bacterium
CATGTCCACCGCGGCTACAGCCTGCCTGCCTGGGCAGCCGGTGAGGAAACGCTCGTGATTTGTTCCTCCCACTCTGGCAACACCGAAGAAACTCTGTCGGCCTTTGCCGCCGCCCGATCCCGCGGCTGCCGCATCCTGGCCGTAACCACCGGCGGCCAGCTCGCCGAGAGCGCCCAGCAAGCCGTTGCAGCCCTCTGGACTTTTGAGCATCAGGGCCAGCCCCGCACCGCTGTGGCTTACTCGTTCGGCCTGTTGTTGGCTGCCGTCCACCGCCTTGGCCTAGTCCCTGACCCCGCCGGTGATGTAGCCGATGCCGCCGCCGCCATGAAGGCCCAGCAGGCTAATTTTCTCCCCGAAATTCCCGACGTACACAACCCTGCCAAGCGCATGGGCGGCCAGCTTATGGGTCGCTGGATCACCATCTGGGGTGCCGGCCTCATGGCCCCCGTTGCTCGCCGCTGGAAAACTCAAATCAACGAGAACGCCAAGGCCCAGGCCACTTTCGAAATGCTTCCCGAAGGCGACCACAACACGCTTCAGGGCATTATGCAACCCGATGAAATGTTTGACGCTACCATGACCATTTTCCTGCGCGCCAAGCACAACCATCCCCGTGACGAACTGCGCACCGAGCACACCCGTATGGCTGTCATGCTACAAGGCCAAAACACCGATTCAATTGTTGGCGAAGGCGAGACACGCCTCGCCAACCAATGGACCGCGCTGCATTATGGCGATTACGCCAGCTATTACCTGGCAATGGCCTATGGCATAGACCCCACCCCGGTGCCTATGCTTGTCGAGCTGAAAGAGAAGATGGGCCAAGCCAACTAGCAAAAAAGACCCGGCCTCTGCCGGGTCTTTTCTTATGTAGTCATTGCAAAAGCAGTGAAGCAATCCCCAGCTTTGCGGGCGCAACCTGCTCATGGAACCAGTCGGCTAGCTAGCGCTTTTTTTCGCAGCATTGCTGCTCTTCTTCACAGCAGGCTTCGGGGCTACAGTCTTCTTCGCCGTCACGGAAACCGTAACGATTGGCGCTTCCGGCACCACCAACCACATGAGCAAATACGCCACGAATCCAGCCCCGCCCAGAAAAACACTGAACGCAAAAATCAGCCGAATAATCGTCGAATCAAAATCCAAATAGTCGCCCAGGCCACCGGCCACCCCACCTAGCATGCGGTCATCTGTCGAACGATAAAGTCGTTTCACTTCGTTAGCCACTTTCAACTCCTTGCTTTATTCAATCTCACTATCCTATACGAAGAATCACAGCTTTTGTTGCGAGTGCCAACAAAAATCTCTAGTCTCCGATCCACTCCAAAATCGACGCCTCGCCCTGCCCTACGCCCACACACAGCGTCGCCAGCCCATAAAACGGCCGCTTCGTATCCTTGGCTCGCCGCTTCATCTCATGCACTAGTGTGCCCACTAGCCGTGCCCCGGTGCAGCCCAGTGGATGCCCCAGGGCAATCGCGCCGCCATTCACGTTGGTGATCGCCTCGTCCAGCCCCAATTCCCGCATCACCGCCAGCGCCTGCACCGCAAAGGCTTCATTCAGCTCCACCAGCCCAATGTCTTCAATCGTCAGCCCGGCCCGCTCGAGCGCTTTGCGCGTCGCTGGGATAGGTCCTGTCCCCATAGTTCTCGGATTAACGCCCGCCGCCGCGCTGGAAACCACGCGGGCCAGCGGCTTTAGCCCCAGCGCCTTGGCTTTTTCACCGCTCATCAGCAGCACCGCCGCCGCCCCATCATTCAAGCCGGACGAATTCCCGGCTGTCACCGATCCGTCCTTTCGAAAGGCGGGGCGTAGCTTGCCCAGCGCCTCCATCGTAGTGTCCCGGCGCGGACGCTCATCCGTATCCACCACAATGTCTTCGCCTTTGCGCTGCGGGATCGGCACAGGCACAATCTCATCCACAAAGCGCCCCTCGTCAATCGCGGCAATCGCCCGCTGGTGGCTCTGCACCGAAAAACGATCCTGCGCCTCGCGGTCAATCGGCGTCTGGTCGTAAATATTTTCTGCCGTCTCACCCATACTTTCGTTTTCATACATGGCTTTGAGTTGGGCGTTCGGATAACGCCATCCCAGCGTCGTATCCCACATCGTTTGGTTGCCCCAGGCAAAGCCCCGCTCCGCCTTGGCCACTGAATAAGGCGACCGGCTCATGCTCTCTACCCCCGCGCCAATATACACGTCCCCCTCTCCGACTTTGATCGCCCGTGCCGCCTGGTTGATCGCGTTTAGCCCGGAAGCGCAGAGACGGTTCAGTGTGACCGCCGCCACCTCCACCGGAAAGCCTGCCAGCAACGTAGCCATACGTGCCACGTTGCGATTGTCCTCACCCGCCTGGTTGGCGCAGCCCATGTACACTTCTTCGATTTCAGCAGGGTCGAGACCGTTGCGTTCCACCAGCGCCTTCAGCACCAGCGCCCCCAAATCGTCCGGCCGGACGGCGGCCAGTGCGCCCCCCAGCGCGCCAATCGGGGTTCGAACGGCATCAACAATTACGGCTTCAGGCATGCTAATCTCCTCGATCGTTTTCACGCATCTGGTAATTTTCAGCTATAGACTTAGACGAAACATGTCAAACAGATTCTACCTTGAGCCGCGTTTGCAACACAGCCATCATATTTATATCCGTCTATATGTTACAATCCAGGCTAAATCCCTATGATGGACTCGGTGCGATGCCCTTTCTAGGTGAATTCGCTGCTCTAGCAGTTTCCGTTTTCTTTTCTATTGGCCCTATCTTTTTCACATTGGGGGGCCGCCTCTTGGGCTCCGTGGTGGTCAATCGCACCCGTTTGCTCGTCGGCACACTGATTCTGCTCAGTGTCCATTTTCTGCTTTACGGACAATTTTTTCCCACCGCCGCCCAGCCCTATCGCTGGTTCTGGCTCGCTCTTTCCGGCCTGATCGGATTGACCCTTGGCGACGCGGCCCTCTTCCAGGCCTTTGTGCAAATTGGCGCCCGCCCTACCATGCTGATCTTCAGCTTATCGCCCGTGCTTAGCGCCATCCTGGCTTGGCTCTTCCTGGGCGAATCGCTCGCCCCGCTACAACTACTCGGCATCGCCATCACGGTCTCCGGCGTGATCTGGGTGGTCGCTGAAGGGCAGGGGCGCTCGCTCTCCGACATCGACCGGCGCAATTACCTCACTGGCCTCGGCTTTGCTTTTCTTGGTGGCTTGGGGCAATCCGCCGGTTTGGTCACCGCCAAGTTCGGATTGGACGGCGATTTCCCCGCGCTCTCCGGCCAGGTGATTCGCATGCTGGCCGCTACGCTCGGCATCTGGCTCATCGCGCTGGCCCAACGTCAGGTGCGCAGCACAATCAAGAGTTTCCGCGCCAATCCATTGGCCGCTCGCTATGTCCTATTCGGTGCCATTTCTGGCCCAGTTATTGGGGTCTATTTCTCGCTGGTCGCTATTCAGTTCGCCCCCGTGGGTATCGCCTCCACGCTAATGGCCCTGCCCCCCATATTTCTCATCCCGATTGATTACATTTTCTTCAAAGAAAAGGTTTCCTGGCGCGCAATTCTTGGCACCCTCGTCGCCCTGTCAGGCGTCGCTATCTTGTTCTTGATCTAACTGCACATGGGGAAGATAACTTTCAGTTATCTCCGCTCCACCCCCACAGTCAGCTTTTGCCCTTCAATATCTAGCTCCTCGGTATATGCCCCCGCAGGCGCCCCCCCCGCCTCCAACACCTCGCTCAGGGTCTCGGCCTTGATGTAGTCTCCCCACTCCACGAACACTTTGCCAAGCTCGCTCTCTGTTTGGTAATAGGTGGCTATCCGGTCTTCGATATTGAAGTCAGCTGACTTGCGCATGTCCTGGATGCGCCGCACCAACTCCCGCGCCAGCCCCTCCGCCTTCAGCGCAACTGTGATCTCGGCATCTACCGCCACCGTCAGGCCCTTCTCAGCCGACACCGCCAGCCCCTCCACGGGTTCGCTCTTCACCAGAATTTCGTCCGCCGCCAGCTCATGCGCCTCCTTACCCACCTTCACCACCACGCTTTCGCCCGCGTCCACCTTGGCCTTCACCGCAGCCGCATCCATCCCTTCCAGCGCCGCGCGCAGCTTGGGGAAATCCGCTCCGAAGCGCGGTCCCAGTTTGGCGTTATCCGGCTGCAGCTTGTAGCTCACCAGTTCAGTTGCCCCCGTTACAAAACGCAGGTTCTTCACGTTCAATTCATCAAGAATAATTTCAATCAAACTTTCGTGGAGTTTGGCTTCGCCAAACTCCGAGGGAGAACGCGAAGCGTTCTCCACATGCACCAGCACCGCAGCCAACGGCTGGCGCACCTTGATGCCTGCGTTGCCCCGCGCGCTCAGCCCCAGGCTGGCGATTTGCCGCGCCAGCCCCATCTCTTCGATCAGCGCCTCATCCACCGCCTTCCCATCCGCCAGCGGCCAATCCGTATGGTGCACACTGCTGCGCGCCCCTTCCACCTGCCCCCCTACCAGATTCTGGTAGATTTCCTCGGCTACAAACGGGGTGAAAGGTGCCAACAGGCGCGCCAGTTTCACCAGTACATGATATAGGGTGGCATAGGCTGCCTGCTTGTCCCCATCCTGCTCGCTGCGCCAGAAGCGCCGGCGGCTGCGGCGCACATACCAGTTGGTCAGGTCGTCAATCAATGGCTCTACGGCTAGCGTCGCCCCGAAGGCGTCCGTGGCGTCCAGCGCCTCCGTCACCCGCTCCACTGTCTGGTTGAGACGCGCCAGCATCCAGCGATCCAGCGGATTCTCGCTCTCTGGCGTGCTGCCTTCAGGGTGCGCCGGGTCAAAGTTCACCCACGTCGGCGTCCATTCGTCGAGCCGCGCGTAAGTCGCCAGAAAACTGTATACATTCCATAGCGGGATCAGCAATCGCCGCCGCACCTCATCCGCGCGGTGATAACCAAACAGCAGGTTGTTCTCCGGTTTCTGCCCGCAATACAGCCAGCGCATCACGTCCACCCCCATCTTGTCCGCCGCCTCATTAAATTCAATCGAGTTGCCCGCGCTCTTGTGCATCTCGCTGCCATCCTCGGCCAGCAGCAGTGCGTAGCCAAAGAGCTCCTTGAAGGGGGCTTCGTCGGTCAGCACGGTGCTCATCGCCAGCAGGCTGTAGAACCAGTTGCGGAATTGCCCCGGGAAACTTTCACTGATCCAATCCGCTGGGTACCACTTCTTCCAATAATCCGGGTCCTGCCGGTAACGCAGCGTGCTGAAGGCCACGATGCCTGCATCCAGCCACGGGTTGCCCACATCTGGAATGCGGCTCATTTTCCCCTCGCAGGCTTGGCAGGCCAGCTTTACCGCATCCACATAGGGACGGTGCGGCGTGTGCCCCTGGAATTCGTCCCAGCCAGCCACGGCCCGCGCCTTCAACTCCACTTCGCTACCCATCACTTCGTGCGCCTCGCAGTCCTCACACACCCAGATCGGCAGCGCCAGCCCCCAATAACGCTTTTTCGAGATCATCCAATCGTGCATGTTGCGCAGCCAGTCCATCTCGCGCGCATGCCCGAACTCCGGCACCCAGCGGACCTGGTCCGTCACGTCCATGATTTGGTAGCGCAGGCTGGCATCTTTCTCCGCCTGGGTCAGTGCTTCGCGCGGCTTGTCATAGGTCTGGCCCATATTAATGAACCACTCGTCCACCACCCGCCACACCAGCTCCGTCTTGCAGCGCCAGCAGGTCGGGTAGCGATGCGTGTAGGCCGTCACGTTGTAGAGCAGCCCTTTACCTTTGAGATTCTCAAAGATCGGCTCCGGCACCTCGGCCACCCCCATCCCTGTCAGCCAATCAAAGCCTTCCACGATCACGCCTTCTTCGTCAATCGGCACAATGATCGGCAGGCCATATTCCCGCCCCAAGTGATAGTCCTCGGCGCCGCAGCCCGGCGCAATGTGCACGATCCCGGTGCCCTCGTCCTCGCCCACCTCGTCCCAAAGGATCACGCGATGCGCCTCTACCGCCGACTGCTCAATGTCTTCGATCAGCTCCTTCAACTCGGTGCGTCCGCCCTGCATTTGCGCCGCAGGCAGGTCGTCGAAGGGCCCGTCATAAGTCCATCCCTCCATGTCCTTGCCCTTCAACGTCTCCAGCACCTCGTGCTCGCCCACCAGCGTTCCCAGCGTGCCCTTGCTCAAATAGAGGATCTCGTCCCCTTGCCGCACCTTGTCATAATCCAGTTCTGGCCCCACCGCCGCCGCCACGTTGCTGGTTAGCGTCCACGGCGTGGTCGTCCACACCAGCAAACTCTCCCCCTCGCGCCCCCGCAGCGGGAAGCGCAGCGTCACTGATTGGTGCGTGAGTTCTGCGTAGCCATCCGTCACGATCTCATGCTGGCTGATCCCGGTGGCGCAGCGCGGGCACCACGGCATCGAATCTGCCCCCTTGTAAAGCCAGCCCTTCTCCCACGTTTTCTTGAGAAACGCCCAGATCATGTAGTTGTTCTCGTCGCTGAACGTGAAATAGCTGCCGCCTACCTCGGGCATCCCCAGCCGCCCCACTACCTGCTCGGCCGTCCCTTCCACGCCCCCCGCTGGTGCTTCATATTCGATCACCTTCTGCGCATCCTGCAGCAATTGCTCGCCCAGCCAGGCCAGCTTCTCTGGATCGTTCCACTCCATCCAGTAGCCCAGCCGCTTGGATTGTCCTGTCTGCACTGCCGCGAAGCGCAGTACGCGCTCCTTGCAGCGCAAGATAAATTTCTCCAGCCCGTACGCTTCGATATCCTTCTTGGAGGTGAATTCCAGCTCTTTCTCGACTTCCACCTCCACCCACAGCCCCTGGCAATCAAAGCCCTGCTGGTAGCGCAGCTCATGGCCTTTCATGGCGTAATAACGGTTGTAGAGGTCTTTATAGGTGCGCCCCCAGCCGTGGTGCACGCCCATCGGGTTGTTGGCCGTAATCGGCCCGTCAATAAAGCTCCAGGTCGGCCCGCCTGCCCGCAGCGCCCGCAGCTTCTCCAGCGACTTATCCTCATCCCAGAAATTCAGGATCGCCTTTTCCTGGGCAACAAAATCAACCTTATTCAATACTTCCTTAAACGTCATCGTCTTCTCCTAAAAATCCCTGTCATTCCGAGGGAGCGGCAAAGCTGCGCACGAGGAATCCCTCGTCTCTCCTCTGCTTCTTATCATCGCTTTCCAGCGCAACTCATCCTTCTCTCCCAATCAACAATCAGCAATCAAAAATCGCCAATTAAACAAAACAGCCCTCATCCCATCCTGGGACGAGAGCCCTAACTCCCGCGGTACCACCCACATTCCGGCGCTTCCGCACCGACGCTTGGTCGGAGACCTTCATCTCCGCGCCCTCGCTAACGGTGGGCGACTCCGACATCACTTACTCTGCACTTCTTGCCTAGAGAACAGGCGGATGCAATCCGGTTGTTCTCTAAACAATCCGATGCATTTCGGATTGTAGCTCTAGAGGGATTTTCAGCCCGCTGCTCCCACCCGGCTCCCACCATCCCAGGCTCGCTAAGAGATTTTGCTGGACTTAGTCGTCTCTGTCAAAGCTGCATATTGCTTTATTGTAGGAAATTATGGCACAAATCGGGTAAAGGGGTCAAGAGGAAAAGCAAAAGGGGCCATTCAATCTATATATTTTCCATCATATAGTTTTCTAGCCTCGTCATCCTTTACAACAAATGCATTCGTTCCTCTCCTGATCAAAATTTTTCCTGAGCATACGTAAACATCTTTTTTATTCCATGGGGGAACCACTATTGCCAGCACTTCATTGTTCAAGACAGAAATACTATGCAACTCAACGGACGGAGAGGGAGTTATTGTTTGTCGCAATGATCCTTGCAGAGGCTGGTCAAAATCCTGACGGGAAACATCTGTTCCTTGAATATTCCCCATATCGTCAATCCCATACAGAATCATCCCGCCCTGTCTTATGTGAAGACAGCAGCGACTTCATTTGCAATTTTAGTAGTGTGGGTACCAGGCCCTTTAAATTCATAATGCTGATTCTCTCCATTGCTAGCTATCCATAAGAGTTCTTGCTCATTAGGAACAGGCAATTTTGCGGGCAATCCATTTGATCTGCTTTTTTCGATTGGAATAACTTGCTCAGGCGCAGGAGAAACATTGACTGGCCCCTCAAATGTACTCATCGGCACAATGTTCACCAAGTCAACTTTTTTATAAACAGGGGATCTGCCCTTCTTGACCGCTTCTCCTGACTGCGTTACCGGTTCAATTAAGGCCGCATTTAGGATTGTTCTAATATCTCTATTGATACTGTTTATATTTCGGTTAAGTATAGAAGCAATTTCTGTAGCGGTTCAGAGGTTTTTGGACAACCATCCCTAAAAACGAATGGAGACCTTTGCCATTTGATTATACCGCCGCCTGCTGGACATACAGCTCTCGGCGGCTTGCCAACGTCTGCTCTTTGAGTAAATTTCTGCGTTCGATAATCTCC
>QWJF01000049.1 GCA_009391835.1 Chloroflexota bacterium
ATTGTGTATTTATATTCAGAAACCGGCACGCTGAACTTCCGCGAAATTTTCTTCAATCCGGAATTGATGGAAAAGCTGCTGGCTACTCCGTCTTACATAAGCGGTCTGGCTGCAGCGCACTTGATTGGCCTGATGATCTTTTCCGGCACAGTCGGCAAGAGTGCGCAGTTCCCGCTGCACACCTGGTTGCCGGATGCAATGGAAGGCCCGACGCCTGTGAGCGCAATGATTCATGCGGCTGCAATGGTGTCGGCCGGCGTCTATATGGTCATCCGGGTTTTCCCGTTGCTTGCGGCCGGTGCCGCGCACGGGGGCAGCCCGGTACTGGCCGTTATGACGGTGGTTGGTTCCTTCACTGCGCTCTTTGCCGCAACGATTGCGGTTGCCCAAAATGACGTGAAGAAGGTGCTGGCGTATTCCACAATCAGCCAGCTCGGTTTCATGATTACCGCCCTGGGCATCGGCGCTTATATTGCGGCAGCGTTTCATCTGATGACGCATGCGTTCTTCAAGGCACTGCTGTTTTTGGGATCCGGCTCCATCATTCATGGCATGGAGTACGGTGCGCATCACACGCATGAACATATCGATCCGCAGGACATGCGCAACATGGGCGGGCTGGCCGCGCGCATGCCGGTAACCTACGTGACATTTCTGATTGGCGGCCTATCGCTGGCGGGCTTCCCGTTTGTAACGGCGGGCTTCTGGTCCAAGGATGAAATTCTTGCGGATGCGTTGGCTCATGGCCACACTACCGTGCTTGTGGTGCTGCTGCTGGCGGCTTTCCTCACGGCTTTCTACACCATGCGCCAGATCTCGCTCACGTTTTGGGGTGCGCCGCGTACGGAGAGTGCAGCGCACGCGCATGAGAGCGCGTGGACGATGACGCTGCCGCTGGTAGTTCTGGCGTTCTTTGCGGTTACGGCCGGCTACGTTGGCGTGCATCACGAGTTTCCGGTGCTTGGCCATCTACTTGGTGAGAATCCGTTCGAGAATTTTTTGATGGGCGCATTGCCGGCTGAGCTGGACGGCTTTAGCTTCAGCTGGACGCCGGTGATGCTCTCCGTCTTTGTGGGTTTGGGCGGGCTGCTGGCTGGCTGGCTGGTTTATGGCCGCCGTCCGCTGGGCGCGGGCGCTGCCGATCCCGTGCAGGTTGCGCTTGGCCCGGTGCACACGCTGCTCGGCAACAAATATTACCTGGACGAGTTTTACCAGGCTGCCTTTGTCGGGCCGGCCAAATGGATCTCAGCGGTTTTCGTTTCCCGCATTGTGGACCGCGGGATCATTGATGGCCTGCTGCATTCGCTGGCGCGCCTGGCGCTGGGCATTGGCAGTGGCACTGTGCTGTTTGAGAAATGGGGCGTGAACTACGTTCCGGATCAGCTGGCCGATGGTGTGCAAGCGGCAGGAGATCGCTCGCGTTTTGTGCAAACCGGCCAGGTGCAAACGTACTTGTTGGGCGTAGTTGTGGCAGTGCTGGCCATGACCGCTGCTCTGTTGATAGCAGCCCGCTAGGCTCTCATGGCTATTTTTATTCATCAGAATATTCTCAGCCTGATCTTGTTCTCGCCTGTGGCGGTGATCTTGGTCTTGTTGCTTATTCCCGACAACATGCGCAGTGCCATCCGCTGGACTGCGCTGCTGGGCAGCCTTGTGCCGCTGGCGTTCACAATTGTTATGTGGTCGGCCTACGACCCGGCACTGGCGGGCTTCCAGTTTGAGCAGCGCGCAGAGTGGTATAGCGCCGTGCACTCCAGTTATCACATTGGTGTGGACGGCATCAGTGTGCCCATGCTGCTGCTCACCGCTTTGCTGGTGCCGCTCGGTATTTTGGCGTCCTTTAAGATCGACGAGCGGGTCAAGGCCTTCATGGTGCTGTATCTGGCGCTGGAAGTTGGCATGCTTGGCGTTTTTGTCTCGCTTGATTTGCTGCTGTTCTTTTTGTTTTATGAGATTGGCCTCGTGCCCATGTATTTCCTGATTAGTCTTTGGGGCAGCCCGAGTGGCGAGCGGGATCTGGGCGGCGGGCGCAAAGTGCCGGCGCGCCAATACGCATCATTTAAGTTCTTTGTGTATACGCTGGCTGGCTCGCTTGGCTTGTTGATGGCAATTCAGGTGATTGGGCAGACGCTGGGTACTTTTGACCTGCCGGAGCTGATTGGGCTGTGGCCCTCCTTCAACCAGGATGTATTTGACGGCGTCTCGATTGGTGCCGTCAAAACTGCCGCATTTTGGACCTTCACGATTGCGTTCGCAATCAAGGTTCCGCTCTGGCCGTTCCATACCTGGCTGCCGGACGCGCATACTGAGGCGCCCACGGCTGGTTCAATGATTTTGGCGGGCGTGCTGCTCAAGCTTGGCGCGTACGGATTTTTGCGCTTGGTGCTGCCGCTGTTTCCGGTGGAGGCCGCTGCAGCGGCTCCGTTATTGGCGACGCTTGCAGCCCTCTCGATTGTGCTGGGTGCAATGGCGGCATATGGCCAGACGGATTTCAAGCGCCTGGTTGCGTACTCGTCTGTCAATCACATGGGATTTGTCGTTTTGGGCATTGCTGTGGCGGCTTGGGCCGCGCAGGTGTCTGACCCGGGCATTCGCATGAGTGCCACCATCGCTGCCAATGGCGCGGTGCTGCAAATGTTCAATCACGGCTTGTCGGCGGCAGCCATGTTCTTCCTGGTGGGTGTTGTTTATGAGCGCACCCATACCCGCGACCTGGATGAATTGGGCGGTGGTATCTGGCAGCTGGCCCCGGTGTACGGTGGCATTCTCATTTTTAGCAGCATGGCTTCCTTGGGACTGCCTGGCCTAGGTGGATTTGTGGCGGAATTTGCGATTGTGCGTGGCGCGTGGCCGGTCTTCACGCTGGCCACGGGTGTCAGTATGTTGGGCTTGTTCTTCACGGGCGCCTATATCCTCAAGGGTGTGCAGCAGGTTTTGCATGGGCCGCGCAATGAAAAATGGTCGCACCACCCGATGGAAATCAGTCTGCGCGAGGTTTTGGTTGTTGCGCCGCTGATGGTGCTGATACTGCTGGCCGGCATCTGGCCTGCATGGCTGCTAACCATGATCAATCAGACTGTTCTGCGCCTCGTTGGGTAATCAGATGTCGTTTCCGCTGCTTTCTGCGATTACTTTTACTCCGGTGACGGTGGGTATGCTGCTGCTGCTGTTCCCGGCGGACCGCCATACGGAGATTCGCATCACGGCCCTGGCCGGCGCAACGCTCACGCTCTTTTTGTCAATCTGGGCGTACGTCAGTTATGACATCTCGCTGGCGGGCTACCAGTTTGTGGAGCGCCTGAACTGGGTGCCGGCGCTCGGCATTTCCTATTACGTTGGTGTGGACGGCCTGAGCCTGCCGATGGTGCTTCTCACCGGTATTGTGATCTTCACTGGCGTATTGATTTCCTGGAAAATTGATGACCGCCCGCGTGAGTTCTTCGCGTTTCTATTTCTGCTTGCCACCGGCGTATTCGGCGTGTTCGTGGCGCTTGATCTTTTCCACCTGTTTTTCTTTTACGAAATCGCGGTCTTCCCGATGTACTTGCTAATTGCTATCTGGGGCTGGAAGGTGACCCGCGAATACGCTGCGATGAAGCTCACGCTTTATTTGTTTATTGGCTCGGTGGTGGCGGTGGTTGGTGCGCTGGCCATGTACTTTGCGTCCGGCATGAACACGTTTGACATGCTGGCGCTCCAAAATGCGCACTTTCCGGCGGACTTTCAGCGCTTTTGGTTTCCATTTATTTTCTTTGGCTTTGCTGTGCTGGCTGGCATTTTTCCGTTCCACAACTGGAGCCCGGACGGGCACGTGGCTGCGCCGACCGCCGTATCAATGTTTCATGCCGGTGTGCTCATGAAGCTGGGTGCCTTTGCTGCGCTGCGCGTTGGCGTGATGCTGCTGCCTGCGGGTGCACATTACTGGATGCCGTGGATTGTCTTTCTGGCGCTAATCAATATTGTCTACGGTTCATTTGTGGCCATGATGCAGCGCGATCTTAAGTACGTGATTGGCTTCTCTTCTGTTTCGCACATGGGCCTGGTGATGATGGGTGTTGCCTCGCTAACGCCGATCGGCATAACGGGTGCCGGCCTGCAAATGTTTTCGCACGGCGCCATGACGGCGCTGTTCTTTGCGTGCGTCGGAATGATCTATGATCAGGCGCATACCCGCGACATCCCCTCGCTGGGCGGTTTCGGCGCAAAGATGCCACTGGTGGCGGTGGCTTTCATCATCGGCGGACTGGTGTCCATGGGCATGCCGGGTTTCTCCGGTTTTATTGCGGAACAGCCTATTTTTATGGGTGTATGGGCAGCCGGGCAAACTACCAGCCAGTACTATTTGGGCCAGCAATACGCTTGGATTGACCTTGTGGCGGTGATCGCCATAGCGATTACCGCAGCCTACATCTTGCGCGCCGTGCATCAGGTGTTTTTCACCAAACTACCGGCGGAGTTTGAGCACCATGTGGGCGATGTAACCATTTTGGACAAGGTGGCGTTGGTGGTGCTGGTGGGCGTTTTGCTGGCACTTGGCTGGTTCCCGGCGTGGATGGCGCCACTGGTTGCCAGCAGCGCAGCAAATGTGATGACGATCCTGCAGGGTGCAGCCGGATGATTGCGCCGTACGTTCCTGCTGACTGGCTGGTGCTGCTGCCGGAAATTGCGCTGGTAGTTGTGGCGGTATTGCTGGCCGTTTTGGATGTGGCGTACCCGCAGGTGCGGCGCACGGGCGAGCTGGGCATTTATGCCGGCCTGGGTATTGCGGTTGCGGGTGTGCTCGGAATAGTTTTCGCTTTGCCCGGCAGCGACCGTACGCTGCTGTTCGGCGGGATGTTGCGGTCGGACCTGTTTGCATTTGTGTTTCGCATGCTCGTGATCTTTGCGGGTGTAATGACTGCGCTGTTGAGCAGTGGCGTGCGCGGTGTCAGCCGCCACGGTGAATACTTCATTCTGTTGATCGGCGCGTGCCTGGGCATGAACTTCATGGCGCTGTCGGCTGACATCATCATGCTCTACCTTGCGCTGGAGACCACCAGCATTGCCGGCTACGTTCTCGCTGGCTTTGCGCATGGCGACGACCACGCGGCTGAGGCCGGGCTCAAGTATTTCTTGTTCGGTGCGGCTACTTCCGGCTTGCTGGTGTATGGCCTCAGCTTGCTGTACGGCTTCACCGGCGAGACCGGCCTCGCTGCAATCGCAGCTGCAGTAGGGGATGGGCAGGTGCCGCCCGCTGCGCTGCTTGTTATCAACATGTTGCTTCTGGCGGGAATTGGTTTCAAGGTGACGGCAGTCCCATTTCACTTCTGGGCGCCGGATGTTTATGAGGGCGCGCCTACGCCGGTCACCGCGTTTATTTCTACCGCGTCGAAGGCGGTTGGATTTGCTGTGCTGTTTAGAATCATGAGCGTTACCGTTCCCATGTCGGCTTATCTGCTGCCCCTGCTGACGGCAATCTCTGTTTTGTCTATGACCCTTGGTAATCTTGCGGCGCTGGCGCAGCGCAACATTAAGCGGTTGCTTGCGTATTCTTCCATTGCCCATGCAGGTTATGTGCTCATGGCGGTGGTGACTATTTCGGATTTGGGCACGGCAGCGGTCGTGTTTTACCTGATCACCTATGTTGTCACCAACCTGGCAGCTTTTGCGGTGGTAATCATTTTTGCGCGCGTCTCCGGCTCTGATGAAATTGCGGATTACGCCGGGCTAAGCCGGCGCTCGCCGTATCTGGCGCTGGCCATGCTTGTCGCTTTCCTTTCGCTGGCGGGTGTTCCTCCGCTTGCCGGATTTTTCGGCAAAATGTTTTTATTTGCGGCTGTGGTTAAGGCGGGACTTATTTGGCTTGCAATTGTTGGTGTTTTGAACGCAATTCTGGGCATCTACTACTATCTGATTGTGCTCAAGGTAGTCTTTGTTTTTCCCGCTCCAGAAGGTACGGCTTCCATTGATGTTCCCCGCGTTTATAGCGTTGCACTTGCTGTGCTGTGCATTGGTATCGTTGTGCTTGGCACGGTCGCTGGGCCGTGGTTTGATCTTGCCTTGCAGTCGGCGCAAGGCATCTATTGACTTTAGACAAGCGCCGGAACAACAGGTGTTTGTGGTAGAATGCGATGGGGGCAATCGTCGGAGGCACTCAGACAGCCACACTCCGCAGGAGTATGCTGCGCGTGGTTTTGCAGATTGCCCTGGTAACTTGCGCTATCATTGCTGGGGCTCTGGGCGCCGGGGTGGGGCTGGACCGAATACTGGGCACGCGCCCCTGGCTGACAGTGGGAATGCTTGTTGGTAGTATTCCGGTTACGATTGTGGCGCTGTATTTTCTAGCGATGAGTTTTGCGCGCGCGCAACGGGCGGGTGGCACGAGCAATTTAGATACTCGGGAGGAAGATCGAGTTGACGGCTTCAAGTAACAACAGAATTCTAGGCATAAAAAACCGCTATTTGGTGCTGGTGCTGCTGATTGGGTGGGCGGTTGCGTTTAATATTATGCCTCCGGTTTTAGTGCACATTCAGTTGCCGCCTGAGGAACTGACGCACGCAGTGCAGCTTCCACTTCTGGGAAAGTTTGCATTTACCAACACGATGGCGGCGATGCTGTTATCTGATTTGATTCTGCTGGTACTTGCCTTTGCTTTCAGCCGCGCTGCGCGCGCTGCACTTGCAGCGGGTGGCCGGGCCATTAGCGGCGTATCGGGTGCCTTGGAGGCGCTGATGGAAGCGCTTTACGGCCTGACTGAGACCAATGCCGGCCGCTGGACGCGTGAGATTTTTCCGTGGTTTGCTACGATTATGCTTGTGGTGCTGGTAAACAACTGGCTTGAATTAATTCCCGGCGTGGATAGCATTGGGATCTTGCATGCGGATGAGCATGGTTATCCCGTGCAGGAGCTGGCTTTCGGAACTACGCTTGTTGCCGGTGACGCGCATCATGCGGCGGGCGGTCTTTTTGGACTGGTGCCGTTTGTACGCGTCAACTCCACCGATCTAAACTTTACCGTTGCGCTGGCGCTAATCGCCGTGGTTATGGTGCAGGTGTTTGGCATTCGGGCACTGGGCGTGGGGTATTTCAAGAAATTCTGGAACACCTCCACCTTGTTCACCAAGCCAATGTTCGGCGTGATTGACTTTGGTGTTGGTCTGCTCGAGCTCGTATCGGAGTTTTCCAAAATTTTGTCGTTTAGCTTCCGGTTGTTTGGCAATGTGTTCGCCGGGTCGGTGCTCCTGTTCGTGATTGGGTTTCTGGTGCCCTCCTTTGCGCAGACAATTTTTCTCATGCTGGAGTTTGGCGTCGGCCTGATTCAGGCGGTGGTATTTGGAATGCTAACAATGGTGTTTATGTCTCAGGCGGTGGTCAGCCATCACGGAGACGAACATGCTGATCCCGAGGGTGCAGCTGCCCACCATTAGGAAGTTCTTCCGGTTTCCGCAGCCACCTGCGGGAAGGTCCGGTAGGTCTTGAAGCTTATTTTATTTTAGCGGAGGTATTGGTTAGATGGAAGGAAATATATATCAGATGGGGCAGGTGATTGGCGCTGGTTTGGCCATGATGGGCGCGATTGGCGCGGGTGCGGGCATTGGTATTGTGGTTAGTGGTGCTGTTCAGGCCATGGGCCGAAATCCTGATTTTGCGGGCACCATTCAGACAAACATGATTCTTGGCATCGCATTTGCCGAGTCGATTGCAATTTATTGCCTCGTGGTGGCGCTGCTGATCTTATTTGTGGGTGTCTAATAGCGCCTGGTTGATTGCGGTGATGGTTTTGTTGCGTAACTATGTTATAGAAGGAGGCGGTTTTGGCAGCTCTAGGTCTTAATCTCGGATATCTGCTTGTGCAGATGTTCAGTTTTCTGGTGATGTTTGTTGTGTTGCGGGCCTGGGTGTATGGTCCGGTGCTGGAGCTTTTGGCGGCACGGCGCGAGAAGATCAGCAAGAGTCTGGAAGACGCACGC
>QWJF01000005.1 GCA_009391835.1 Chloroflexota bacterium
ACGAGTGAAGATGCTCGTTACCCGCAGCAGGACAAAAAGACCCCGTGGAGCTTTACTGTAGCTTGGCATTGAGTTGGGGCTTAATCTGTGTAGAATAGGTGGGAGGCTTTGAAGCTGGGGCGCTAGCCTCGGTGGAGCCATCAGTGAAATACCACCCTGATTAAGTTTCGTCTCTAACCTCACACCGTAATCCGGGTGAGGAACCGTGCCTGGTGGGCAGTTTGACTGGGGCGGTCGCCTCCCAAAGAGTAACGGAGGCGCCCAAAGGTTCCCTCAGGCTGAATGGAAACCAGCCGTAGAGTGTAAAGGCACAAGGGAGCTTGACTGCAAGACATACACGTCGAGCAGAGACGAAAGTCGGGCTTAGTGATCCCACGGTACCGAGTGGAAGGGCCGTGGCTTACCGGATAAAAGCTACCCCGGGGATAACAGGCTAGTCACGCCCAAGAGTTCACATCGACGGTAGGGTTTGGCACCTCGATGTCGGCTCGTCGCATCCTGGGGCTGCATAAGGTCCCAAGGGTTGGGCTGTTCGCCCATTAAAGCGGCACGCGAGCTGGGTTCAGACCGTCGTGAGACAGGTCGGTCTCTATCCGCTGTGGGCGTAAGGGATTTGAGAGAAGCTGCCCCTAGTACGAGAGGACCGGGGTGGACAGACCTATGGTGTGCCAGTTGTCGTGCCAACGGCATCGCTGGGTAGCTACGTCTGGCAGGGATAACCGCTGAAAGCATCTAAGTGGGAAACCCGTCTCGAGATTAGATCCCTCGTCCCTATATGGGAGTAAGACCGCAGGTAGACCACCTGCTTGATAGGCAGCAAGTGTAAGCGCAGCAATGTGTTCAGCTAAGCTGTACTAATGGTCGAGGGCTTAATCGGTAATGCGGAGAACTCGATTCTCTTCCTTCTTGCAATCATCTATTCAGTAACTAAATAAAAGTCAAGATTGAGCTATAAGCCCAATCTTGCAAATTTCTACGGTGAGATGCCGTAGAAATTCCACCGTGAAAACAGTCTCTTGGTGATTAGAGCGGCGAGGGTACACCCGGTCCCATCCCGAACCCGGAAGTTAAGCTCGCCAGCACCGATGGTACTTGGGGGGCAGCCCCCTGGGAGAGTAGGTCATTGCCAAGAGGCTTTTTCTATTTAACAGCTAGGGAATGCTCTGAACTTGGATCAATTCCAGGTCAGGGTCTTGCGTTGCTTCCAATAATAGTCTGGGGTTTCTGCTAAACGGCCCAAGCGATTAAGCTGCTCCTCGTTCAATTCGATCCCGACCGCACTTAAATTTGAAGTTAACTGCCCTGTTTGAGTGGCCCCGCTCAATACGAGATCGATCCAGGGCTGTAACAGGGCTGCTGCGATCGCAATCGCATCCATCTCTACACCTGCTTCTTTGGCAATCTCCTTCAGAGCTCCGCTCCTTTCAATAAACTCGTTTTCTTGGTTGCGTTGAGTCAGCCGCCCGTTTGCCAGCACTTCTTTCGCAATCACCCCCATTCCTGATCGGTGAGCCTCGCTCAATGCAGTGCCCACCGAGGGCTCCAGCAGGTTCCAGGTAGCCTGAACCGTGTCAAAAAGCGGCTGCCCGCCCTGTTCGATCGTCTACGCCTTCTTGAGGGTCTTGGCTTGTTGATCCCCACTCAAGCTCAACCCAATCATCAATCCACCCGATTTCAATTCGGCCAGCGCCTCTAGCACTTCCATATTCTCCAGCACGCCGCTATCCAACGTGGCGGAATGTACCTGGTAGAGCTGGAGATACTCGCCCAGCAATCTACGGCTTTCTTCTAGTTGCCGCAGCAACTCCGAAAGCGAATGTGCCTTGATTTCATGCTGCGCGGCGTTAACCTGCCAATTCGCCGTGTAGGTGTAGCCCCATTTTGAACCGATGGTGATTTCATCGGCACTTATGCTCCGCTTTTGCAGCCAACTGCTTAGGAAGGCTTCGGACTGGCCATAGGAGCGGGCGCGTCATAATAGCGGATGCCGGCTTCCCAGGCAGCATCCAAAACGTGATGCGCCCTTAATTCCAACGCTTCTACCGATTTATCCGCGCCTAGATCCTGGTCATGCCCCAGATTGATGTAGCCGGGGCGGCCGAGAGCAGCCAGCCCGAGGCCAATACGGCTGACCGAAAGACCCGTGCGCCCCAAAACTCTGATTTCCATTGGGCTATTCTAATGGCAGCCCGTTTTATAATCGGTAGCTATGGATACTTCGCCTCTGCGCACTGCTTTGCTGCGACTCAATCCCTTACTGTGGATGTCTCTGGCTTTCCTCTCCGGCGACGCGATCGCTTTTGCGTTTGCTCTGTCGTGGATTGCATGGCTCCTACTGGCCGTGCTTTCCTTTATGGTTTGGTTGCGTTTCTATCGCCTGCCTCGTTTTCAGTCGCTATACAACCTGCCTCTTATCCTTGTTTTAACGTTGGCTGCCTGTGCGTTTTTCCTCGGCGGGCTCCGATATGGAAGCAGCCAACGGCCGCTCGGCGTGCAGGATTTGGCATTCTTCAACGATTCCAACAGTCAGGTTGAGATCGTTGGCGTCGTTACAAAGCCGCCAATAAAACGCGATACCTACATTGAGCTACGTCTTCGGGTTAACCAGCTCGAGTTAGTTTCTTCCGGCCAGCATCAGAACGTAGTTGGCCAGGTGCTTGCCCGAGTCTCCGAAGATAAGGGCTGGCGCTATGGCGATCAGGTATTGCTCAGCGGCCACTTGGAAACGCCGCCAGAGTTTGAGGATTTTTCGTACCGTGCTTACCTTGAGCGTCAGGGAATTGCCAGCCTGATGCCTTTTGCGCGCGCAGTTCGCCTTGAAACTGGCAAAGGCAATCCCCTGCTGGCCGCGCTGTATGCCTTACATGATCAGAGCCTGAGCCACATTTATCGGTTGTATCCGGATCCCGAGGCCTCATTACTCGCGGGCATTCTTCTCGGCGATGAGAGTGGCCTGAGTGATGCATTGAAACAAGATTTCAACAATACGGGTGCCCGACACGTCATTGCCATTTCAGGATTTAACATCACGATCATAGCGGGCTTGCTCCTGAGCCTTTTTCGCCGCACTTGGGGTGCCACGCGTGGCACATGGATAGCTGTGGTTGGTATCTCCCTGTACACGCTCTTGGTCGGCGCAGATGCAGCAGTGGTTCGCGCTGCAATTATGGGCACCCTAACCTTGCTCGCACGTCAGGTTGGGCGTCGCCAGCATGCGCTGAACACCCTGAGTTTTACCGCCGCCGTGATGGCCTTGCTAAATCCACTCATTCTCTGGGATGTTGGTTTCCAGCTTTCCTTTGCGGCTACCCTCGGCATTCTCTTGTATGCAGAGCCATTGAACCAATGGGCAGCGCGCCAGCTAGCTAAACGTTTTGCTCAAGAAACTGCAGCCCGCCTCGCAGGTCCGCTTGGCGAATTTGTACTCATAACCATAGCGGCTCAAATCACTACGCTCCCCCTTCTTCTCTATCATTTTCAGCGCTTCTCTTTTCTTTCCTTGCCAGTCAATATCCTTATCCTCCCCGTGCAGCCGGCAATAATGGTTTTGGGCGGTCTCTCAATCCTGGTTGCCTTCATTCTTTTCCCATTTGGACAAGTACTTGCTTATGCGGCCTGGCCCTTTGCCGCATTCACCATTCGGATCGTTGAAGTATTCGCCCATCCATCTTGGTCAAGTCTTGCTCTGCCTCCGTATTCTCTCGTTGGTGTTGTGCTTGCCTACATATTGATTGCCTACCTTACGCTTCGCCCACCCGCGATCAAGTTTAATCTTCGAAACGTCCAACCGGTTGCTGTAGCGAGTGGTCTGCTAATCCTCAATCTTTGGCTGTGGGCTTTCGTTCTCGCTTCTCCAAATGGCCGCCTGCAGCTAACTCTGTTGGATGTGGGCAACGGAGAAGCTTTGCTGGTTCGCACCCCAACCGGTAGAAATGTCCTGATTAATGGCGGCCAAAGCGAAATCCGTCTTGCGGAGGAAATGGGTCGTTCATTGCTTCCCAACAACCGCTCGTTGGATTGGTTGCTTGTAGCTGGAGTGGACAAAGATCAAATTGCCGCGCTTCCAGCCTCACTGGAACGCCTTTCTCCCGGCCATATCGCCTGGTTTGGCTCGCTCAACGCCAATTATGATGCCCGCCAATTACGAGCCGTGGCGGCCGATTCGAATCTGCAAATAGAGATTCCCAATCAGGGGGCAGTGTTCGATCTGGGCGGGGATGCTTCGTTGCGCGTGCTGTCGGTCAACGAAGCAGGTACCGTCCTTCTCTTGCAGATGAACAATTTTCTCGCTCTGCTCCCTCTTGGCCATGAGCCGGCCTCTTTGCAAGATTTGGATTGGGGTGAATTAGTAGGCCAGGTGGATGTTCTCCTACTGACGGGTGGCGGCGAGTCTGAATTAAATCCAACGAGTTGGTTGGAAAACCTGGATCCCGCACTTGTGCTGCTTAGCGTGGACGCTGCCAACTCCAAGGGTTTGCCGGATGCCGAGGTGCTCAACGATTTGCAGCCGCGAACCATTCTGCGCACCGACCAAAATGGCTGGATCCGCATCAGCACCGATGGCAAGCAAATGTGGATCGAAACGGCTCGTTAACGTCAAGCGCCTCTCACCCCGCCCTAAAGCCGTGCTCATCTGGCTCAGCTATAATTTGCCTCGTTATGCAATTCAGTTCCCGCAATCCTTGGATGCGCATCGCCGCACTGGCTACATTGCTCGTGGTGGGGGGAGTTGCCTGGTATTTAATTTCCCCACTTTTTATTGATATGCGCGTTAGCGAAGGCTTCCCAACCCTCGCCCATATGCCTACGAAAACTGCCGCGGCCCAAACCACGCAGGCTGCGGCCTCCGCGAATTTCGACCCAGCGCAAGCCACGGCTGAAATGCAACTTGCAATGGCCGCCGAACCCAGCCAAAGCAGCGATCCAATGCCTGCCGCGGCCGCGGATGGCATGAGCATCCTGGCTCGCGGAGAGTTTTACGCCGTAGCTCATGAGGGCCAGGGTCAAGCCACGCTTTACTTACTAGCTGATGGGCGCCGCATCCTGCGCTTCGAAAATTTCTCTGTTCTGAATGGCCCGGAATTGCACGTTTATCTGGCGCCTCAGGATCCGATTGCCGATAGCGTAGGCGTCGAGCTGGCCGGTGCCATTGATCTCGGTCCCCTCAAGGGCAACATTGGCGACCAGAACTATGAAATTGATGCTGAGATCGACCTCAGCCTTTATCACTCAGTGGTAATCTGGTGCCAGCCTTTCCGCGTGCCGTTTAGCGCTGTATCACTTCAAACCCCCTAGATAGCCCACACCCATAACGCATGGCCGAGCCTGAATTCGCGTTCAACACCCACAATGGCCTGCGCCTGCATTTCGCTTCGGCAGGACCCCCTGAAGGTCAGCCAGTGATCTTGTTGCATGGCTTCCCGGAATACTGGTACGCGTGGCGCCACCAGATTCCGGCGTTGGCAGCCGCGGGTTACCGGGTGATCGCCCCCGACCAGCGCGGCTATAACCTCAGCGACAAACCTCAGTCAGTTACCGACTATGGAATTGAGAAGTTAGCCGCGGATATCCTCTCCCTGGCCGACCATTTGGAGTTGCAAACATTTCACCTGGTGGGCCACGATTGGGGAGCCGCAGTTGCCTGGCAGCTTGCCATCAACCATCCTGAGCGGCTTCGCACGCTGAGCATCCTCAATGTGCCCCACCCGGCTGTCATGTCCCGCCATCTCCGCTCAGATATCCGCCAAATTTTCAAATCTTGGTATATCTTCTTTTTTTAAATTCCCTGGTTTCCTGCAATGCTACTGAGGCTTGGGGATAGCGCCGGCCTCGTTAATTTGTTGCACCGTTCCGGACTCCCCAAAACTTTTTCTGACGAAGAAATTATCCAATATCGCAACGCGTGGCGTCAGCCAGGAACTCACCGCGCGATGCTCAATTGGTACCGGGCTGCGTTCCGGCGTGCAGGTCGTTCAACCCCATACAATACGATCCATCTGCCCACCCAGATTATCTGGGGCGAACAGGATATGGCGCTAAGCCTGGCAATGGCCGAAGAAAGCCTTGCGTACTGCAAGGATGCTCAATTTTATCGCCTTCCCAACGCCACCCACTGGGTCCAGCACGATGAGGCTGAAAGGGTAAACGACCTGCTCCTCGCACACCTTCAAGAACCTGCTTAAACCAAAAGCGGCCCATCCCAGAGCCGCCAATCAGAAATCGATGCGAACACACTTCTCCACTTTTAAACTTTCAACACGTCCTTTAGCACCTGCCCTGTGTAGCTTTTCTTAACCTGCGCTACCTCTTCCGGTGTGCCCTGCGCCACGATGCGCCCCCCGCGCCCGCCGCCCTCAGGCCCCAGGTCAATTACGTGGTCGGCAACTTTGATGATGTCCATATTGTGTTCGATGATCACTACCGTATTGCCGCCCTCAACCAAGCGCTGCATCACTTCAACCAACTTATGCACGTCGGCAGTGTGCAGCCCCACAGACGGTTCGTCCAGAACATAGATCGTTTGCCCGGTCGAGCGCTTGGAGAGTTCGCGCGCCAGCTTTACCCGCTGCGCTTCGCCGCCCGATAGGGTGGGGGCCGGCTGCCCGATACGGATATAGCCCAACCCCACATCGTTTAATGTCTCCAGCTTGTTCACCATCTGGGGAAAATTCTTGAATTCTTCTTTTGCCCGCTCGATGGGCAGGTCCAGTACGTCCGCGATTGTCATCTCCTTGTAGCGCACTTGCAAAGTCTCACGGTTAAAGCGCGCTCCGTGGCACACCTCGCATGGCACGTAAACATCCGGTAGGAATTGCATCTCGATCTTCACCTGGCCCTGCCCCTGGCAGGCCTCGCAGCGCCCGCCGCGCACATTAAAGGAGAAGCGGCCCGGCTTATAACCCCGCACCTTGCTCTCTGGCAGCTCAGCAAACAGCGCCCGGATTTGGTCGAACAGCCCGGTATAAGTACCCGGATTGGAGCGCGGTGTGCGCCCGATCGGCGATTGGTCAATGTTAATGATCTTGTCTAGGTGCTCGAGCCCCAGCACTTCGTCGTGCGCGCCCGGAATAGTGCGCGCTCCGTTGAGGTGCCTTGCCAGCGATTTGTAAAGAATTTCGTTCATCAAGCTTGATTTTCCGGAACCGGATACACCGGTGATGCATATCAACCTTCCCAGTGGGAACTCAACATTCAGGTTTTTGAGATTGTTTTCGCGCGCCCCGTTAACTATGAGTGCATGTCCGTTGCCCTCACGCCGCTCCTTTGGAACCGGAATTTTCTTGCGTCCTGAAAGATATGCCCCAGTCAACGATTGCTTGCTCGCCAGAATCTCCTCCACTGTGCCCTCAGCGACAACCTTGCCGCCGTGTTCGCCCGCGCCCGGACCTAGATCCACAATCCAATCCGCCTTGCGAATGGTTTCCTCGTCGTGTTCCACCACTATCACCGTATTGCCCAGATCGCGCATGCCGATCAACGTTTTGAGCAGCCGTTCATTATCCCGGGCATGCAGCCCGATTGAGGGTTCGTCCAACACATAGAGCACGCCCATGAGCCGCGAACCGATTTGAGTTGCCAGCCGGATTCGTTGCGCCTCGCCGCCTGAAAGCGTGCCTGCAGTACGGTTCAGCGTCAAATAATCCAGCCCAACATCCACCATGAATCCCAGCCGTTCGCTAAGCTCCTTGAGTATTCGCTTGGCAATTAACTGGCCGCGCTTACTCAGTGGCGAATTTTTCCCACTCAGCGCTTTGGCCCATTTCAACGTATCAATAACCGGCCAACTGGTTACATTAAGAATGTTATCTTTCTCTATTGTCACGCCCAGCGCTTCGGGTCGCAATCTCGCCCCGTTGCAAGCCGGGCAGGCCCGGTCGTTCATGTATTCCATAATCCGGCTGCGCATATATTCCGAGTTGGTCTCACGGAAGCGTCGCTCGAGATTCGGGATTACGCCCTCAAAATTTGTGTGGAAGGTCGAAACGCGCCCGCTCTTTCGCTTATAACGGACGGCCACCTCTTGACCGTTGGTGCCGTTCAAGATCACGTCCAGTTGCTTCTCGTTGAGCGCGTTCACCGGTTTTTCGAGGTCAATCTTGTATTCCTCGGCTGCCCCCTCCAGGGTCGACCAGTAGTAGCCGCCTTCTTCGCGCGGTCCGCCCCATTCGGAAACGGATATTGCCCCGTCAATCAGAGCCACGCTCTTGTCCGGGATGAGCAAGTCGGGGTCAATCTCCAGTTTCGTGCCGATGCCCTGACATTCTGGGCAGGCTCCATGCGGCGTATTGAACGAGAAGGTGCGCGGCTCAATTTCCGGCAGCACACTACCGTGCTCCGGGCAGGATAGGCTCTCCGAGAACATCAAATCTTCGGGGGGTTCGCTGGACAAATTATGCAAAATCATGGTGCCCTGCCCGAAGCGCAACGCAGTCTCCACCGAGTCGGTCAACCGCGAGCGCGCTGCCTCAGCCTCTTCCTTGTCCTCTGGATGCCGGATTACAAGCCGGTCCACCACCGCTTCGATGTCATGGTTTTTGTAGCGATCAAGGTCAACCTTGTCTTCATCAAGGTTAATCAACTCCCCATTGACCCGTGCACGCACGAAACCCGATTTGGCAATTTCTTCCAGCACGGCGCTGTGGTTGCCCTTGCGGCCCCGAATCACCGGGGCCAGGATTAGCGCGCGGCTATCCTCTGGTAGTTTTTCCACAGCCTCAACGATTTCTTGTGCCGATTGGCGCGCCACTTCTCTTCCGCAAATCGGGCAATGCGGCGTGCCAACGCGTGCAAACAGCAGCCTCAAATAGTCGTAAACCTCAGTTACTGTACCTACAGTTGAGCGCGGGTTATGCGAAGAGCCTTTTTGGTCAATCGAAACTGCCGGGGAAAGCCCCTCAATGTACTCAACGTCCGGTTTATCCATTTGACCCAGGAATTGCCGTGCGTAAGCCGAGAGTGATTCCACGTATCGGCGTTGACCCTCGGCGAAGATAGTATCGAAGGCCAGCGACGATTTTCCCGAGCCCGAGAGCCCGGTGATCACCACGAACTTGTCGCGTGGGATATCCACAGACAGATTTTTCAGGTTGTGTTCGTTGGCCCCCACTACCCGGATGACATTTTCAGACATTTAACCCTCGGGCCTCAACATCGGCCCATTCTAGCACATATGTTTTACTGAATATAGCAAAATTCAAGCGTATTGGAGCGGAATTTGCCAAACGTTAATTATACCAACCTGGAAATAGACCCTTTTTTATGCTGAAAAGCTTGTTCCTGAGCAAAAAGTGAACAAACTTCATGGATTTCCCCTTTTTCTACCGATACTGTATAATGAATCAGCAAAGAAGTCGTTAGGAAACACGCAATGCAAAACTGCCGCTTTCAGGGTTTGTTACGACCGGAAGCGGTATTTTTTAACAAGTAGGCGGAGAATAGGTGCCAAAAAACACAGAAAAGAAGCCTCTGATCGTAATTGCCTCCAATCGTGGCCCCTTTTCCTTTGAGATCGGCCCGGATGGAGAGTTCGAGGTGAAGCGCGGGGCAGGCGGCCTGGTTACCGCCTTAAGCGCCCTTGCTGAGCGCCATGAAGTGCTCTGGGTGGCCGCGACAATGACGAGTGGCGACAGAGAATGGAACCGCAGGAGCGAAGGCCAGGCCCGCAATGTTGAGGGCATAAATCTGAAACTGGTTGAGCCGGAGGCCCGCGCCTACGAGGGCTACTACAATGTAATCGCCAATCCTTTGCTCTGGTTCATCCAGCATCAGCTCTGGGATATTCCCCGCACGCCGAGCATCACCGAAGAAACCTGGGATGCTTGGGACCACGGCTACAAACCGGTCAACAAGCTCTTTGCTGAAGCCATCACAGAAAGCGTGGCAGGCACGGATCGGCAAATTATTGTTTTGCCGCAGGATTACCATCTTTACATGGTTCCGCATTACTTGCGCGAACAGCTCGGCGAAAATGCCCAGATCCAGCCTTTTATTCACATCCCTTGGCCGGGGCCCGATGCTTGGCGTATCCTGCCGACGCGCGTGCGTATCGAATTGCTCTCCAGCCTCTTGGAATCAAATCGTATTGGTTTTCAAACCAAGAAAGATGCATTTAACTTCGTCCAAACGGCTCGCTTTTACCTCGACGGGGCCCATTCGCTTGGCCGCCGCGATGGCATCGAATATCGCGGCCGCGATGTGGCCGCCCTCGATTACCCTATCTCGATCGATGTGGAACAGATTGTCGAATTGACCAATGAGCCTACTACTAAAATCGAAAAAAACCAACTGATTGATTATGCTGGCGACAAGCAACTCATTCTTCGAGTTGATCGCATTGAACCCAGCAAAAACAATTTACGCGGTTTGCTAGCCTATCGCACATTGCTCGAAAAATACCCCGAGCATCGCGGTAACGTACAAATGCTCGCCCTTCTCGTGCCTTCGCGCATGAAGGTTGGCGCCTATCAGGAATATCTGCGCGACATTATGGCCGAGGCTGGCCTGATCAACGCCAACTTCAGCGATTCATTTTGGGAACCAGTCCGTATCGTCCTCGGCGATAACTACCCTCGCGCGATTGCGGCGATGCAAATTTACGATGTCTTGCTGGTAAATCCAATTGCCGACGGCATGAACCTCGTGGCAAAAGAGGGCGTGCTTGTCAATAACCGAAATGGTGTTCTGCTGCTCTCAGAATATGCGGGCGCCTTCTATGAGTTAGGCGAGCAAGCTCTCACCGTTTCCCCCTTCGATGTTTACGGCACCGCTGAAGCCATGCATCAGGCCCTGACAATGGCGCCCGCTGAGCGTAAAAAACGCGCCAACACACTCCGTAATATTGTGATGGAAGCAGATGTGCGCGAATGGTTCAGTTCTCAGGTAGACGATGCCCTGCGCGCCGTTAACAGCCAATCCAGCAGCTCTTCCACACCACCAACACCCGAAACCGAAAAATCGGCCGTTTCCTCCACTTCCTCCGGCATCTCCTCCGACTGAACCCCAATCCCCCAGGCTTCGCACTGGCCCGCCGCGCGCAGGTCGCGTGCCGCCTCCAGAGCTGCCACGTCGGTTGTGTCATCCCCGATATACAGCACACCCTCAAGTTGGTGTTCGACCACCAGCCCGCGCAACGTCGTGCCTTTGTCCACCTCAACCGGCGGCCTGAATTCAAATACCATGCGCCCTTTTGAAAATCTTAAGCCCTGTGCATCCGCGAGGATCTTAATCCGCTGCCCGATCCGCTTTGCATAGTCATCGGGGTCAGCATGCTGGCGGTAATGCAGTGTGAGAGTCACCCCTTTGTCCTCCAAATGTGCCCCCGGCTCGATCAATTCCTCGATAAGCGCTTTCGCCGCTTCTAACTGCGTTCGAAAGGCCGTCGCTTCGGTCAGTACCTCATTTTCCCCCGCTTCCCAGCGCTCCAGCCCGTGGTTGCCCACCACCACCAACTCGGGCAGCCCAACCCGAGCCACCACGTCCACCGCCCCGCGCCCCGAAACCAGGGCTACGAGCGCCAGTTCTTTCTGTAACGCAGCCAGCAATGCCCGATTTCGCTCAGTGATCGCAGCCGCATCCGGGTCCTCCACGATGGGGCTCAAGGTGCCGTCCAAGTCGCTCACCAGCCCCAATCGTGGCAAGGCAACTAGCTTTGCAAGCACCCCGTCTTTGGCTTCCTTCCAATCGATCATGATTTGTATTCTTCGATCTTGCCCAGGTAGCCCAACTCAGTCAGCGCTTGGAGCACATGGCGGCTGGCTCCATCCTTAACTTGTATCGTGGTCGGCCCTAGTGGCTCTCCGAGATAACGCGCCGCTCGAGAAGCGCGCAGCGCTTTCATGATCGCCGCCGAACTGAGTCTCAATACCAACATAGGTCCCATCTTAGCCTGTGTGCCTTGCTTCTCCCAGCGTTGCAGCGCTTGCAGCAGGTTGGGGGGCAGGGCGGCTTCGCTGTGCGCCTTCAATAGACCCAACAGTTGCCGCACTTCCAATCCTTGCTCGCGGGATCGTTCCAGCGAAGCGGCTCGCACCCGATAGACATACATTCCCCGTTTAGGGGCTTCCCATTCGCAGAAACGCGCCACCTGATAGCGCACGGCTCGTGAAGTCAAGCGCGGGACCTGAATTTGCCCTTGCGAATCCACCACGAGAGGTGCATCCTCTTTCGCCAAACCCTTCGGCGCCGACCCGTATAAAAGTGCCTCCGCCCAAGCGCTGAATCGAAAGGCCAGTGCCTCCTCGCCCTTCGGCCCAGCCAGATCAACGATACCCAACCAATGCAGTGGACCTCGTACTAAGTAGCCAATCAACGCCCCATCAATTTGGTCCCAGTGAGCGAAGCCGCGCAAGAAATTTCCACTCACCTTATCCTTCAAATACCATGAGTCATAATCCCCGGCGGGCCGCTGGAAATCAGCTTGTCGCGCCTTTACATCTGCAATCAAGGCTGGCAGGCTCCACCATTCACCCCGCAATGCACTTTGCAAAAAGCCGATGACTTTATGGCGTGCCTGAACGGGTTGGTTGCGCCAATCGCCCTCGGCTGCCAGGCCGGGCAATAACCTCAGTTCGTTGAAATCCTCGCTTTCAAGCCAGGCAGTTGCCAGCAACGCCAATGCCGTGCCGCGTTCGGCCGCAAGAAAGTTGCGCGTCGTCTCTGAAATCGGTTGCCCGTCCGCTCCCAGAATGCCTGCAGCTTGTAGCAGCGCCGCGAGCACGTCTGACGGGCTGCGCCATGCTTCCGCTTCGCTCAGCGTGTCAGCGGATAGGCATATTCGCCGCGCCGCCAGCAAAGTGCTCGCCTCATCCAATATTTGATCGTTGGCTTTCTGCTCCGCAGCTCGTTCCACGGGACGCGCCGGACGTCCGAAGGAAATGCCTTTATCCAGTTCGGCTGCTGGCAAGAGGCTCAATAAATCCGCTGGGATGTAGGCAAACTCGCGCGCCCCCTCTGCCGTGTCAAAAAAGGCGCGCCCAATCATTGCCCGATACCACAACCGCTCGCTGGTGGATGCTGGATTGCGCTGCGGCTGTTCTTTATCCCGCCTGGCTGGCCCCAGTTCGCGCACCTCCCCGTTGCGGCGCGAGAATGCTCCCCAGGCGCTTCGCCCGCCTTCGACTTGCAGCTCTCCTAAGGCCAGCCGCGCATTATCCGGCAGAGCTTCCACAATCTCAGTGACCAGTTCCGTCGTCAGCAGGCTTTCACATAACTGTTTGATTGCCGCGCGGGCATCTTTGGCCACCAGCTCAATCCCCCATAATTCGGCCACCATCCGAATGTGACCGAGATCCTTTCCGTCTAGGCTTTGCGAAAGGCTCGGCATCGTTTTTAAAAGGAGCTTTACTTGTTGGGAACCTGCACGTCCAGCGCTTTGGGCAGCATCTTGATCTTCAGATGGTGCACATCGCTGGCGAAGCCAGCGAAGGTTTCGCCGTCCAGGTGTAGGGTCATGGGTTGAACACATTTGATTTCAATGTCTTTTAATGTGCCCATGCTGATTTGGCTAAAACGCCCCTGATTGCCAGACATGAATTCTGGGATCAGCCGAAACATCATGGCTCGTGACACTTTTTTAACCGCAGTGTAATTGAGCGTGCCATCATCAATCACGGCCTCTGGTGCCGTTTGGAAGCCGCCGCCTTCGCGCGGCCCGTTACACACCGCAAACATCATAACGTCTTCTTTCCAACTCCCCTGGTCAGTTTTGATGTCCATCTCCAACACATCGTAATGGCGGATGATCGTCAGCAGCACCGCCACAAAGTACATCAGGAATCCCCGTACTACTGGCAGGTTGTGCGAATAAATATTCACTGAACCGCCAAAACCAATGTTCATTGTGTTGTTCCAATATTCCTTTCGCCCGTGCTCGTCTTCAATAACGCCAAGATCGATTGGGCGCGTTTTGCCTGTAAGGATTTGTTTCAGGGCTTGATCCGGGTGTTCGTCCATCCCCAAAATATGAGCAAAATCGTTCCCCGAGCCCAGCGGCACAACCCCGAACTTTGGCCGCTTGTTCGCCGGGACCTGCATGAGTCCATTGATCACCTCGTGTACGGTTCCGTCGCCTCCCACCGCCACCACAAGTTCGTAGCCCTCCTCGGCAGCTTGTTTCGCAAGTTCCATCGCGTGTGTCGGATACACGGTGCCCGCCCAGTCTGCCCCGCCAAACTCCTCTGCCACCGGGCGCAAATCGCTGGCTTGCCGCCAGGCATGCCCCATGTCGGCATTGGGATTGATGATTAATTTCATTCGTTTTTGTGCCATGCTGCCTCCGAGGACTGGAATGCTGCATTATAGTCTGAAACTTTTTAACACCTAAAGAAAGAGCCGCTCTCCAGAGCGGCTCTTTCTTTAGATTACTTCAGATTACTTCGAGTCAGGTCAAATAGGCCAATCTCGAAGGATTCGTTCGGTTTCTTCGGCATGGCCGGTTTCATCGCGCACGATATCCTCCAGCTGCACAACCAAACCGGTATCGCCAAACTCCTCAGCTTCCTTGGCCCGCTGGCTGTAATCCTTCACTGCCCGCTTTTCGGCCTCCAGCACGGCTTCAAGCATCTCGCGATTGCTGCCTGCCTTTTTCACCGCGCGTGCCTCTGTGGTCGGTTCGCCGCTCAGAGCCACGATCTTGTTCGCCAAGTACTGGGCATGCATCTGTTCGTCCGGTACTTCGGCCAGGAAAAACTGGGAAATTTGCGGTCGGTAAGGTCCCGTGGTTTTTGCCGCGTAGGTCACATATTGAATGACAGCGCTTAACTCCCCGGCGAGATCCTCATTCAAACCCTTGATCAATGTTTTCTTGTCCATAGTTTCCTTTCTGTTTTTTGACGCTCAACGTTCCATCAAATACAATGGAATCCTCCATTAGTCTAACGCGCCACACTTGTCCAGCCAGAGGCATATGTCCCACTCTCGCGTCTATCTTCTGCTCATTATCACCTTGCTGACCGCTTGCGGCGGCTTTTTACCAAACGATCTGCCCGCGCCTCAAGCGCTCTCCGCAGGCTCGCCAGCAGCAACAGACGTTCAGCTGCCCCTCAGCCCGACACCGTCAAGCGCTGCAACCGCAACCCCAGATCTCTATGCCGGGCTTCGCATCCAGGAACTCGCAGCCCGGGAGTATGGGGATGGCAACCTGCAAACCCTTCAACAACTTAGTACGAATTCATCCTTCAATCGTTATTTGATCAGTTATCCCAGTGACGGCATTATCATTAATGGCTTCGTGGATGTGCCCACAGGGGAAGGGCCCCATCCTGTCATTCTGCTGCTTCATGGCTATATTGATCCCGCCGTCTATAAAATCGAGACGTATACCGCAGGCTACGCTGCTGAATTCGCCCGCGCTGGCTTCCTGGTGATCCATCCCAACTACCGCAACTACCCGCCCTCCGATTCCGGCCCCAATCTTTTTCGCGTGGGCTATGCCCTAGATGTGCTCAATTTGATCGCCATCCTGCATTCTGAGGCTGGCAAGCCGGGTATCCTGGAAACCGCCGATGCCGCCAACATCTTTCTCTGGGGACACAGTATGGGCGGCGGCATCGCGCAGCGCGTCCTGACCGTCGGGGCCCCAATCAACGGCGCTGTCTTGTATGGCTCAATGAGCGGCGATGAGCGTCAGAATTTCGAGCACATCCGCGATGTGCTTTCAGAAGGCCAACGTGGCATAGAAGAACTGGACGTGCCCGAAGAGGCCCTACGAGAAATATCATCCGCCTACTTTTATAAGCGCATTGCCGTTCCCGTGAGCATCCATCACGGTGATATTGACGCGGTGGTGCCGCTTCAGTGGTCTGTAGATCTTTGTCAGCGCTTGCTCGATTTGGGCAAAGATGTGGAGTGCTTCACTTACCACAACATGCCGCATACTTTTTATGGAGACAACGACAACCTTCTCATCCAGCGTTCAATTGAATTCTTTCTACGCAATTTGAAATAGTTGAGCTGCTCTAAACGCCATTGCGACAGTTCACCCCTCTAAATAAACGATTTCCCCTTCAATTTTCCTGCTATTTACTGTGAGTAGCCCATAGCTGGGCGGTAGATGTCGTTCCATGTGCAGTGCTGCCGATCCCGGATTGAACATCCTGTGCCCATCCACCGCCTTATTCATCGGCGCATGATTATGCCCAAAAACCACCAGGTCCAGCGCTTCCGGGAACATAACCACCGCCCGACGAGCATAGTCATCATAAAAGCGCGGGTTCCGTATCAGCAGCCGCAATTTGTCGCTGAGATAGGGCCACAGCCCCCCGTGCCCGTGCGTCAACCCGATCCGCTTTCCGCTTACCTGCAGGATGCGTTTCATGGGCAGGTCTCGATGCGGGAACCAATCTCGATTACCCCGCACCGCCACAACTGGCGCGATCTCCTCCAGCTCCCGCAGAACGCCCTGCACACTGATATCCCCCGCATGCAGGATCATTTCCACGCCCGCATCCCGCAATCCGGCGATCAAATTTGGATGCAGCCTCCGCCGCCGGTCTGGGACGTGCGTATCCGCCACGACGCCTAAGCGAACTGTGCTCATCCTCTCATCTTTGTGGCTGGGGCCAGGTGGATATGTGCCCCCGAATCAAAATAGAAACCGCTCGTGCACCGCTGATTTTCATGGCCGGTATTGTATCCCTCGCCCCCAATCCCAATGAAAGGCCGGGCGCCCGACCCTTTGGCCGGACGCCCGGTTACTCCACGCAGATGCCCCTTCGTGCACAAAGTGGCCTCCGCTACGTTAATGTCCACATCGCTGAAAGCATCCGCCTCGCCAGAAGCACATAGCACCTCAACGTTGCAGCCACAAAACGTCTATCTCAAGCGGGTGCGCGTCCAGGCTAAAAGCTTAATTGCCCCCGTATTCGCGCCGCCAGCCTTACGAAGATATATCTCTCTCTCACTCCATCGGCTTCTCATAAACAATCCAACGCTCCTCAACGCGATAGCCACTGGTCTCATAAAGCGTCAGCGCGCCACTCGGGTTTTGGGTATCCACCCCCAGTGCCGCTTGGCTGAAGCCTTGCGCCTTGAGCACTTTTAGACTTTCAAGAATCAAATTGCGCGCCAAACCACGCCGCCGCCAGGGGCGTCGCACACTGATGGGGTCCGTCCAGCCCCAATTCACGCCCAGTTTTGCGTTGTCTTCCTTGAGTACGTGATTCAAGATCATCCCTGCGATCTGATCACCCTCCCAAGCCACTTGCCACATCCCCAGGTCCCAGTTGGGATCTGTCGCCCATCGCGTGTAGTCATTCTCGTCGCCTTCAACGTGCCCCCAATGGTCACGGAACGCCTCGTTTTGAGCCTCCCAGATTTGCCTCAATTGGGATTTATCTACGGGCCGCAATTCAATCCCCGCGGGCAAAACAGACTCTGGGATGGGCTCTTCCAGCGGGCGCAGCATGAAGTAGAAATAGCGTTGTGGCGCGTAGCCCGCATTTTTAGCCAGGGCAATTGCACCCAGTTCGGTGTCTGCCGTTTCAGTTTCAAGCACTTTTTTGATGGCTTCGGGGTGTTCAGACGCCATCTCGCGTAGCCGGCTTTCGTTATGCGCCAACAGAGCTGTGCCTAGCCCTTTGCGCCTCCACTCGGGCAAAACATCGCCTCGGGCGAAATAGCGCCGCGGCCCTTCATGTTCATCTTCCCAGCTCACACGCGCGTAAGCTACGGGTTCCCCGTTGATCTCGGCAAAAAGCACATCTTGCTTCGGATCAATGCGCTTTTTATGTCGATAAAAATGCGCTAGCTCTTTTTCACTGGTCGTCTCCCGAATGCTATCTGCGGCCTTTGAGATATCAAAGATCCGCACCATATGAGCAAAATCCTTCTCTCCACGGAAATTGCGGAAAGCCAAGCCCGGGATTTCTGGTGCCCTCGCCACAGTCACTTGTTCGTCATCTTGATTTTTTGTTTTCATAATGTCCTTTAATTTCTCTCTAATTCCATGCGCGCCGACCGACAAAAAATGGCCGGGAAGCTTTCCGCGGCCATTGGGGAATCTGCGTTAAACAAAAAAGGCCACGGGGCGGTAGTGCTCCCGTGGCCGATGATTACTTGTCAGAAATCAACGTTTGCCGCTAGGCGCACTACGATTAGGCACGGAAACATCGCCGCCAAACGACGTGCTCTTCTGCCGAATCATTGCTGTATTCATGCGTGCGAATGTGCTCATACGTGCGCCTCCTTTCGTAAGATGGTCAAAAGATACTATGCTTCGCCACCGCTGTCAAGCAGGGAAGCGCGCTTGCCGTTAAAATAGGCGCTATGTCGCCTGCTCGCACGCCCACACCCTTCGCGTTTTTGCCCACCACCTTGCTGCTTGTCACAGTGGGGTGGGGTGGCTTGTTGTTGATTTTTAACTTTACCTTGCCCACTTTATGGCCCCGCTGGCTTTTCTTTTTCTTGATTGTCCCCGCATTCACAGGCTTGGCCATTCCCGCCGCGGTCTTCCTCAACCGCCGCTTTCCAAGCGATCCGCCTGCCCGTGTCCAGGTAATTCTTCGGCAGGCGCTTTGGGTAGGTATCTACGCCGCCACGCTGGCCTGGCTGCAATTCGGCCGCGTTTTTACATTTGGCTTGGCGCTCATTCTTGCTCTCGGCCTCGCTGCCGTAGAGTGGTTTCTTCGCTTGCGCGAGCGCACTCGCTGGGAGCCTTAACCCACACCCATTGTCCACAGGAGGGGTTTATAATCTTTGAGGGCGGGCTTACTTGCCAATCGTTTACCGCCGCTAGGGATTATCACATATGCCCAAATCAGCACTCAACGTTCTGGAACAAACCAGCCGCACCTTTTATTTGCCCATCGTGCGTCTGCCAGCAGGCTTGCAAGAGGCTGTTGTGTCCGGCTATTTATGCATGCGCGCCATCGACGAGATTGAAGATCATCCCAAACTGGAGAATCGCGAAAAGGCCCAATTGCTGCAGGGCATCAGCCTCATTTTGCAAGCCCAGACCACCATTGAAGATTTCGATCACGAGCGCTTTGCTGCACTCTTTGAACCCTATGCAAAACAGCTCCCTGAAGTCACCTTGCGCATCGGCGAATGGTGCACCTACACGCCCGCGTTCATTGCCGCGCGCATCTGGGAAGCCACGGCCGCGATGGCTGATCGTATGGCCCAGTGGGCGCTCAACGGGTTCAAAGTTGTCTCGCGTTCTGATCTTGATCGCTATACGTACGGGGTCGCCGGCGCTGTCGGGCTTCTCCTCTGTGATATTTGGGCATGGTTCGAGAAGCTCCAGATTCATCGCAGCCGCGGCATTCAATTCGGCCGTGGCCTTCAATCTGTGAATATTCTCCGCAACCGGCAGGAAGATTTGGCCCGCGGCGTGGATTTTTATCCCGAAAATTGGACCGACAATGATATGCAGCAATACGCTCGCCGCAACTTTGCCCAGTTCGACGAATATTTGCAGGAACTCCCCGCCACAACCTTTGCCGATTTTGTGCGTATTCCCCGTGCATTGGCGATTGCCACTCTGGACGCGATTGCCGAAGGCCGTGAAAAACTGTCCCGCAGTGAAGTGCTAAAAATCGTAGCAGGCTTGGAAACCGCCGGCTAAACCAAAGCTCATGGGCCATCTCTATGACGTAGCCATCGTCGGCGCTGGCCCGGGAGGCTCAGCCGCGGCCCATTATTTGGCGCAGTCGGGTATGGATGTGCTCCTGCTGGATAAATCAGAATTTCCCCGCGATAAAACCTGCGGCGACGGCCTCACCCCACGCGCGCTCCATATTATTTCAGATATGGGCATCTTGGATCAGGCCACCGAGGCTGGCTTTCGCATCAATGGTTTGGAATTGCATGCCCGCGCGGGCAACAGCATGCACGTACCCATCCCCAATCATTCAGAATATCCGGACCATATGCTCGTCGTCCCCAGAGTCGGGTTGGACGATATTATCCGCCAACGTGCTGTGAAGAGCGGCGCACACTTCGAAAGCCCCGTCCGCGTTCGCGGCCTGCAAAACCTGCCCGATCGTATCCGCATTCACACTGATCTCTCAACAACCTTTGAGGCTCGCGTCGCCATCCTTGCCATCGGCGCCAATATGCGCCTGCTCCAGGATTTGAACATTCTGGAGCGCCCTCCCCAGATGATTCTGGCTGCCCGCGCTTATTATGAGGGGATGAACGGATTGAACGATCGCGTGGAAGCCCATTTTGCTCATGTTCCGCTTCCGGGATATGGTTGGGTCTTTCCCATTTCAGCTACTGCGGCCAATGTGGGCATTGGCTACTGGCCCAGTAATCTTCCCTGGCGCAAAAAGTCTGCTTCAATTCGCGTCGCGATGGATAACTTCCTCCGCAATCCCCGGCTGGCTCCGCGGCTGGAAGGCGCCAGCCAGCAGGGTCCGGTAAAAAGTTACCCGCTGCGCATTGATTTTGCAACTGCCCCAACCTATGCGGAGCGCATCTTGTTGGTTGGTGAAACGGCTGGTTTGGTCTCTCCGCTGACTGGCGAGGGAATTGATTTTGCCCTTGAATCCGGCCAAATAGCGGCCGAATTTCTCGTAGAAACTTTTGCGCGTGGCGAATTCACTCGCAGCGCATTTGCCGCCTACGACAGTATTTTGAGGCGCAATTTTCAGAGCATTTTTCGGTTTCTGGGTTTGGCTCGCCGGCTCTATGTGAATCCCCTGCTTATGGGGCGCACAATCGCCATGTCCGAGAAGCGCCCCGAACTCAAACGTATGTTGGTCAATGTGCTCATGAGCCAGCAACACCCCGCGGGTTTGATCACACCCCATTTCCTGCGGCACATTCTTCTGGGTGTTTAGTTGCATTTCGATGATTGGAACGTATGTCTCACGTTGAAATTAAGTTTGCCACGCAGAACGATGCAAAATTGTTGTCTGAGATGGGTGCCCGCGCCTTTCTGTCAGCCTTTGCCGACCAAAACGATCCAGACGAAATCGCCTCTTATGTGAAGCACAATTTTGCATTCGATCAGATACACACTGAGGTAAAGGATCCAGATTCAACATTTTTGCTGGCCTATCGCGAGCATCAACCCCTTGCTTATGCGAAGCTAAAACAAGGGCAAAGTCCCGAAGTGGTGAATGTTTCCAACCCGATTGAATTGGAACGGATTTATGTCGAGCCAACTAGCATTGGTGGTGGCATTGGTTCGGAATTGCTGTTGGCTTGCATTCGAGAAGCCAAAAGCCGCGGTTTTGAAGGTATCTGGCTGGGGGTTTGGGAAAAGAATCCCCAGGCTATTCGTTTCTACGAAAGAAACCACTTCAAGAAGGTTGGCGAGCATACCTTTATGCTGGGCAGTGAGGCCCAAACCGACATTTTGATGCAACGCCCGATCAACCCATCCGCTCCACCCGAAAGGAATAATCTTCGATGAAATCTGATCTCCTCGCCCTCATGAGGGATGCCAACTTGGATGCGCTTCTGGTTCTTGGGGATGCCCTCCACAATCCCGCGATGGTGTATTTCACCGGTGTCGCCCACGTCACAGAAGCAGCGCTTGTCCTCAAGCGGGGCGAGGATCCGATCCTTTTCTTCAATCCGATGGAACGTGATGAGGCCGCATCCACCGGCCTCCAAACCAAGGGCTTTGCGCCATACGACTATCGTAAACTCTTCGAAGAGAGTGGCAACAATGCCCAGTTGGCCAAAGCTCGCCTCTTGCAGCTTGCCCTCACGGATGTTGATCTCACCTCTGGCCGCGTTGCCGTTTACGGGCAGCGCGATACCAGTGAATCCTTTGGTCTGCTAACCGCGCTCGAAGAGCTCATGCCCAGTCTTGAAATCGTCAGCGATTATGCCGACCCGGTGCTGCTCCACGCCCGCTCCACCAAAGATGAGGGTGAAATTGCCGAGATGCGCAAGATCGGCGAACAAACCACCGAGGTGGTTGCCCAGGTAGCCGATTATCTAGCCAGCCAACGCGCAAAAGAGGGCATTTTGGTCAACGCAGAGGGTCAGCCCATTACCGTTGGGAATGTCAAGAGCCATATCTTCCTGTGGCTCGCCGAGCGGGGTCTGGATAATCCCCACGGCACGATTTTTGCCCCGGGCGCTGAGGGAGGTGTCCCCCATAGCACAGGCAGCCCGGATGCCCTGTTGCGTCTCGGCGAACCTATCGTCTTCGATATTTTTCCCGTCCAGGCGGGTGGTGGCTACTATTTTGATTTCACGCGCACCTGGTGCCTCGGCCACGCCACCGATGAAGCTCAATCCCTGTACGAAGATGTTCGCTATGTGTACGACACCATTATGCGCGAACTTAAAATGGATCAGCTTTGTTCCCTCTACCAGGACCGCACCTGCGACCTGTTCGCTGAACGCGGCCACCCCACGGTCAAAGAGGATCCTCAAACCGAGGTCGGTTTTGTCCACGGTTTGGCCCACGGGCTCGGTTTGGATGTTCATGAGGCGCCCCGCTTATCCCGCGATGCCACCGAGCGCGATCTGCTTCGCGCCGGCTCAGTGGTCACCATCGAGCCCGGGCTTTACTACCCAGAACGGGGCCTCGGTTGCCGCCTGGAGGATGCTGTCTATGTGCGCCCCGACGGCAAAATGGAGGTTCTCGCCCCATATCCGCTGGATTTGGTCATTCCCCTTAAATCCTAGAAAGTGCCTCCGCTCACCAGCAGGGATGTACAATAGTTGTTATGTCCCCTGAAGCCAAACTTGCCCCCGCCCGCATCCTGGGCATCGAGACCTCGTGCGACGAGACTGCTGTTGCCGTAGTCGAAGATGGCCGCCGCGCACTATCCAATGTAGTGGCATCTCAAGCCGAGTTGCATGCGGAATATGGCGGTGTCTTTCCTGAAGTCGCATCCCGCCAACACGTAAAAGTTATTGATGCGGTTCTTGAGGCAGCCCTTAAGCAGGCCCACCTCGAACTGGCCGATGTGGACGCTATCGCTGTCACGCGTGGCCCGGGCCTTCCTGGCTCGTTGGTGGTTGGTCTAAACATGGCCAAAGGCCTGGCGCTCGGCAGCGGAAAACCCCTCTACGGCATCAATCACATTGAGGGCCACCTTTATTCCGCTTGGGTCCAACTCGAAGAAAGTCAAAAGCACCAAGAGCCAAAGTTCCCGCTCCTTGCCCTCGTCGTTTCTGGTGGCCACACCGAGCTCATTATTATGCGTGATCACTTGCGCTATGAACGCCTCGGTGGCACGCTGGACGATGCCGCCGGGGAGGCCTTCGACAAAATCGCCCGCCTCATGGGCCTTGGCTATCCGGGCGGCCCGGCTATTCAAAAAGCGGCCGAGGGTGGCAAGCCGGATGCCTTTAATTTCCCTCGCGCCTGGCTGGATGGCACCTGGAATTTTTCCTTCAGCGGCCTCAAAACCGCCGTGCTGCATCAAGTTCGTGAACTGGCGCCCCGCTCGATGCAGGATGCGCTGCCCCTCCCCGATATGCCGGATACGCGCCTACCGATCGCCAATTTAGCCGCCAGCTTCCAGGCCGCAGTCGTCGATGTTCTGGTCGGCAAAACCAAAGCGGCTGCCGAAGCCTTCAAGGCCAAACATATCCTCGTTGCTGGCGGCGTTTCAGCCAATCAAGCCCTCAGAGAGGGCATCCAGGAAGCCGTGGACATCCCTGTGCATTTGCCCCCCCTCGCGCTTTGCACCGACAACGCAGCCATGATCGCCGTGGCTGGCTACTACCGCCACGCCCTCGCCCGACCCGACGACCTCAACATCGACGTTTCCCCTGGCTGGCTAATCGAATCACTCCAAATCTAAAATCAGATTTTTTGCAGATGTCTTAAAACGGCAGTCAATCCTCCGATCCTTGACATAGAATAAATGTTCTAATACAATGCTTTGTACTCACAGGTACAAAGATGGCGTATCGCTCAAAGTCACTATCCCGCCCCACGGCCCAAATTCAAACCTTGCATCGCTGGCTGCCGCAAGTGCGCGCTGGCCAAATATATTTGCTGGTTGGCCCCGCAGGATTGGTTGGCCCCATAGCCCAGGAACTTACCCATCATTTCGCCATCCGCGGCGCCGTCCGCGTCCTGCTCGGCGGCAATCGCTTCTCTCTGGAGCGTCTCCCCCTTCTATTAGGCGATCGCGGCAATCAGATCTACGAAATCCTCGATCGAATTCAGGTGAGCCGTGGTGAAACCTGCTACCAGTTGCTTCATGCCCTTGAAAAAACGCCTCGCGATAGCATCCCCTTTATCCTCACCGATGCCCTGGAGACTCTTTATGAAGATGGCCTCACCCTCATTGAGGTCGAGCGCGTACTGCGTGATAGTCTCGCCAATTTGCGCCAAATCAGCGAATCTGCTCCTGTGCTACTGAGCGCCGCCCACCGTCCTGATCGCCCTGGATTACTGGAAACTTTGATTGAGGCTGTCGATCATGTCATCGAAGTGCGCCCCAACCAGCCCCTTGCAACTCCCCAGCAGTTGCCTTTGCTTCCGAACGCCTGATGGGCCACACACTCCCGACCATCACCGGTCACTTCGACCGCTTTCTCACCCATCTCTCGGCATTTCGGCGTGCGTTGCGTCGCTCCGATCAACTTTCCTTGGATACCCTGCTCGGCGAAGCCAAGCAACATACGCCTGCCGCGAGTTATGCCGCCAATGTGGTCCCCGGCGTCACATTTTTGCTCTGCCTCTTGCTTGAAAAACACAAGCAGATGGAACGCCATGAGGTGGAGTTCGAAAATCTGCGCAGGGAGTTTCGCCTTGAACTGGAGAAAGTGCGTGGAGAGTTCGAGCTCCTGCGTGCCAAAGAGCGCACCAAATACTTTCTAAAGGGTATCGAAGTTGGCCATCAGCAAAACCCGTGAAACCACGGGTTGGCTGCTCGATATCTATGCCGATCCGCGTGATGGCGCCGTTGTCTGGTTCATTGAGCAGAGCGGTGCCCGCCTTCGCCTAACCCACCAATTTCCGATCACATTCTATGCTGCGGGTTCGTCTGAGCAGTTGCGTGCTGCTTGGAAGTATCTGCGTAGGTCCTGGCCTGCTGTTCAGCTTGGTAAAGAGGTTCAAAAGGAGCTCTTTGATGGGTTGACCGACGTACTCGCCATTAAAGTCCCCAATCCGGCAGTCCAGCCGCGCGTATTTCATAAACTCCACGATCTGTTTCCTGAGCTTGAATACTACAACGCAAATCTTTCCCTCCCCCTGCTTTTTCATAGCCTCCATGATGTGTATCCTCTGGCTCTTTGCAAGATCATTGTGGATTCATCCCATCATCTCCTACATATCCAGTCCCTTGACAACCGCTGGGAACTCAAAGCATCAGCACCTCCACTCCGAATTTTGCATATCAGGCCGGATACCAACCCAAGCCATGCGATACCCACCCAGCTTGAACTGAAACATGCTGACTTGGAGCAAATTCTTTTTACTTCGGATCCCGCTGGCTTGCTTCGCCAGCTTAACACCATCATTGAAGAGTACGATCCGGATTTGATCGCCACGCTTTATGGGGATAAGTGGCTTTTTCCCCATCTGTTTGAAATATCAAAGCAAACCGGTGTTCCTTTCAATCCCAATCGAGATAAACACCGCGTCCCCATCCGGGTGAAGGAAAACACGTTCAGTAGTTACGGGCGCGTCGTTCACCGTGACAGTCAGACCCTTTTGCTGGGCCGCATCCATATTGATCCTCGCAACTCAATGGCTTTTGAAGATACTGGATTAATTGGAACCTTAGAGCAATCCAAGATTACGGGCTTGCCCATACAAAACATGTCTCGCCGCAGCCCGGGCGGTGGCTTCACGGCAATGCAAGTGCGTGAGGCGCTGCGCAACAATGTCCTCGTTCCCTTAAACAAGAAGCAGCGCGAACGCTATCAAAGCGCGTATAGCATGGTGCGGGCCGATAACGGTGGCATCATCTTTCAACCGATTATTGGATTGCATCGCGATGTGGCAGAGATTGATTTCTTCTCAATGTATCCGAGCCTCATGGCTCGCTGGAACGTTTCTGCGGAAACAGTAGGCGTCGTGGGAGAGGAAACCTATATCGTTCCTGGCATTGATCGCCCTATTAATCAGGATCGGCGCGGCGTGGTGCCTGCTATCTTGCAGCCGGTACTTGAAAAGCGCAGGATCGCAAAGCAAAAGGTCAGGGGTGGCAAGCTCGAGCCAGAAGAGCAGGAATTAATGGAATCGGTGAACGCCTCGCTAAAATGGCTCGGTTGGGTTTCCTACGGCTATCAGGGCTTTAGCGGCAATCGCATTGGCAGCATTGAAGCTCATGAGTCCATCAACGCCATCAGCCGTGAGCTTATTCTTCGTGCCAAAGAGGCCGCTGAGGATATGGATTTCGAAGTCTTACATATGTATGTGGATAGCCTCTTTGTAGCCCAACCCGGCAAGCATCTCGTGGAGGAGTTTGAGCCCCTAATCCAGGAAATGCAGCGGCGTACGGAATTAAAGCTTGATCTTGAGGGCGTCTTCCGCTGGCTCGCTTTCCTCCCATCCAAGCAAGATGAACGCCTGCCCGTACCCAATTGTTACTTCGGCGCTTTTTACGATGGGCGCGTTAAATGCCGTGGCATTATGGCTCGCCGGAGTGATACTCCGCTCTTTGTGCAGGAAGTGCAACTGCGTGCGATCGAAATGATGGCCCGTACAAAGGATTTCGACAAACTTCCCACACTATTGCCCAAGTTGGTTAGCTATTTCCGTCACGAATTTGTGCGCCTACACGAGGGCGAGGTTGAGAAATCGAAACTGGTGATTGCCCAGAATCTGAGCAAAAACCTCGACGATTACAAAGTCCATTCCGCCGGCGCTCGTGCTGCACTGCAACTCAAAAAACTGGGCAAATCTGTAGGTGCTGGACAGGTTGTTCGTTATTTGCGCACTCGTGGCGAATTCAATGTGCTTGCCTGGGATTTGGCGCTCACAGGTCAGACTTTTCTTCCGGACCATGATTGGTACGCCGATAGCTTGCTCCGCGCAGCCCACGAAGTGCTGCAATCTTTTGGGATTGAGAAAGAAATTCTCCGGGATTGGCTAGCCGGGCATTCAACCTACTATCAACCTGAAGATTATGTGGCGGCTCCCAAAAGCGGTCTTCCCCTCCTCAGTTACTCCCCACTAGATTGATTCAACCCGAAAAGACCCGCATCTCACGCGCTTTCCCCATTAACCCCTACCGCACCCGAATAAGCTATCCTGGGTGCGGCGGGTAGTGAGGAGGAGATCTCAACTATTCTTAATTATAGACACGCGATTTAGAGGAATCTGAGGGTTTCGTGAGGGGAAAATGAGTGCACTTTTGGCTTTTTTCGCTATGCCAGCGTGGCCAGTAGCTCTGCCTCGCTGATTGGCCCTTCACGCAGCACCTTGGGCATCTCTCCCATCATATCCACCACCGTGGAGGGCACTCCCCTCGGCGCGGTGCCCCCATCCACCACCAGATGCGCTCTTCCCTCCAGCTGTGCCAACACCTCGACCGCTGTTGACGCATTGGCCTCCCCCGAACGGTTCGCAGAAGTCACTCCCATCGGTCCAGCCGCCTTCAAAAGCGCCAAAGCGAAAGGATGGTCGGGCACCCGCACGCCGATACTTTCCCCAGCCGCCAGCGCCTCCGGCACTCGTTGATTGCGTGGCAGCACCAACGTCAACGGCCCGGGCCAGAACCGCCGCGCTAACCGCATGGCCGCCTCGCTGGGTGCCTCCGCAATTTGATTCAGGGCGTCAGCCTCGGAGATCAATACTGCGATAGCCTTCGTATGCTCTCGACCCTTGATGCGGTAAAGGCGCCGGATACTATCCTCGTCAAAAGCCAACGCCCCAAGTCCATAAACCGTATCCGTGGGAAAGGCCACTACCCCGCCTTGCTGGAGAACGTCCACGGCGTGCGAAATGGTATTTTTGGCCTCGGCGGAAAGTAACGTGGTCTTCATAAAGGGGAACCGGCCTATCATAGCACGGTGTCCCTCCATGAAGCTATGCGGACAAAGTCAAAACTGGCAAATCTTAATAATCAGTTTCCATCTATCTCTGCCAACCAGTCCAAGACGACTTCGCTCATAAAATCGATTTGCTCCATGGTTTCGAAATTCATCAGGCTGTGTGTACCCAGAGGGTACACATGAATGACGAAAGGCTTGTCAAATTCCTGTTTAATCTCTTCAAGAATGGCCACAGTTTCGCGCGTGGGAATGCTGGCATCCCAGCCGCCTAACACCCACAAGGCCGGGATGTTCATCGCTTCAATCGATTCGCGCGGATCGAAACCACGTCGACCAGAATATTCCAGCAGATCCGCAGAGATCTCATCCAGAAGTTCGTCCGTTAGGCGCTCCGGATTTTCAAAGGTCTTTGCGCTGTAAAAATTTTCCTCGCCAACTGAAACGGCGGGGCTAACCAGCAGAACCGCGAAATGAATTTGATCGGATCTGGCCGCCGCAAGGGGCATTATCCATCCCGCCTGGCTGTTTCCAAATAAACCAATCCGTTCGGCATCAATATTCTCTTGCTGCCCCAAAAATTCTACCGCCGCGATCACATCGTCGGCTAGCCGGTTGAGCAATGCCTCGCTGTTGCCGGGGAGAAGATCAGAGTAGATGCCGTCCGAATCTCCTGCGCCCCGTTTGTCATAGCGCAATACGGCGAAACCTGCTTCTACCAGTAATTTGGCCAACCGCAGCGATTCGTCGCGCGTGCGTCGTCCGGATCCGTGCACCATCACGACCCCTGGCACAGGTCCGTCACTGATCGGCATATAGATCCGCCCGACAAGGGTGAGGTCCCCACTCTGAAACTCCACAGGGTCAATAATTTCATAATCGAACAGTTCTTCTTCAGGAGTTGGGCTTGCCGTTGGAGCTGGAGTTGGGGTGGAGGTTTCTGCCACAGGAGCTGTGCTGCAGCCAGCTGCGGCGACGAGACAGAAACTGATAAGGATGGATAGGATGCCGGTTCGGCCTGAAACCATGAAGACCTCCTAAGTCTGAATAATGAGTAGGCGTGCTCGCCCTTCTAAATCCTTACTCACAACAGGCCCAAAAGTTTCAAATTGGTTTTTCGCCAACTGAACAATGTCATCTTCTAATCCAGGATCAATCTCTGCGAGAATGAGGCCACCGTCGTTGATTTTGCGCTTTGCCTGCTCCAGCAGTGGGCCGATAAAAGCCAACCCATCTTTGCCTCCATCCAGCGCAATATGCGGCTCTCGTGCGTACACATCCAGCCCTTTGACGCGTCCACTGGGGATATATGGCAGGTTAGCGCAGACGACGTCAAAGGGCCCCTCTACACCTGCAAGCAAATCGGCCTGCAGAAATTCTATTCGTGCACTGACCCCATGCCGCTCGGCATTTCTGGCGGCCACCCTGAGCGCCGCCTCGGAGATATCGTAGGCCGTTACTTTTAATCCTGGCTCTTTCACTGCCAACGCCACCGCAATGCAGCCTGAGCCTGTGCCCACATCTACTACTTGCTGCCGCTCCGGATGTTTTCCAAGCCAATCCAGCGCTGTCTCTACTAGCAATTCGGTCTCTGGCCGCGGAATGAGCACATCCGGAGTGACGTAAATGCTCAGCCCAAAGAACTCCCATTCGCCCAACACGTAAGGAAGTGCCTCGCCTTTTTCTAGCCGCCCGAGAGCGTCTTCCCAGTCCCTCGCCGCTTCCGCGCTCAAACTGTCCTCTGGGTGGGCAAAAAGCCAGCCTCGATCAACATGCAGCACATGCGCCAAAAGCACTTGCGCATCTAGGCTGGCGCTCTCACTGAGCGCGTCCAGTCGGCTACGGCCGGCGCGCAGCGCGTTTTCGATGGTTGGTTGATTGGGGGTGGGTGGGCTGCCCAAAGAGTTTAGGCGTTTAATCCGGCCGCTGCCAGACGCTGAGACTCATCATGGGTCGCCAACTCGTCAAAAAGATCGTCCAGGTCGCCATCCAGTAGCGCCGGTAAATTGTGGGAGGTAAAGCCAACTCGGTGGTCACTGATCCGTGATTGGGGATAGTTGTACGTCCGTATTTTCTCGGATCGTTCGCCGCTGCCCACCTGCGAGCGACGCGATTCGTCGATTTCCGCACGCCGTTTTTCCTCTTCCAGCTCAAAAAGCCGCGCCCGTAAAATGTTCATCGCTCGTTGCCGGTTCTGCAGTTGGGAGCGTTCATCCTGGCATTGCACTACGATTCCAGACGGTATATGAGTTAAACGAACTGCAGTGGAGTTTTTCTGCACGCTTTGCCCGCCCGCCCCGGCCGACTTGTACACATCCATCTTTACGTCGCCTTCCGGGATGTTGATTTCAACCTCGTCCACCTCGGCCAGCACCGCAACCGTGGCCGTTGAGGTGTGGATCCGCCCCTGCGATTCGGTGCTCGGCACACGCTGCACCCGATGCACACCCGATTCGTATTTCAGCCGGGAATAAGCCCCGCGTCCTTTAAGCAAAAATGTCACTTCTTTAATTCCACCCACGCCGGTTTCGTTCGAAGAGAGGATTTCAGTTTTCCACCCCTGGCGTTCGGCGTAGCGTGCATACATGCGGTAGAGATCAGCCGCAAATAGGCCCGCCTCGTCCCCGCCGGTTCCAGCGCGAACTTCCATAATCACATTCTTGTTGTCCCGAGGGTCTTTTGGCAGCAGAAGGCTCTTGAGTTGGTCCTCCAGTTTTTGAATTTGTGTTTCAAGGGTTGTGGCTTCGCTGCTAGCCATCGCCGCCATATCGGCGTCATCACTCCTGGCTAATGTCTCAGCTTCCTTAAAGTCAGTGAGCGCTTTGCGGTACGCATTGGCCTTCTCAATAATAGGATCCAATTCTGCCCGCTCAATGGAAAGTTCTGTGGCGCGTTGATAGTCCTCGCCAACTTGGAGGAGCTCCTTTTCGATGTCATCAAAGCGCGTTTGAATGCCAGCAATTTTGTCAAGCATAGAATTTTCCGAGCCTTCCAAGCTCAGCTCATATATTGTTTTTTGAAGTCCTCATGGTCAGGTACATTTTCACCGACCACATACAGGAAATAAAAGATACCCATCGGGCCCATGTATTTAAAATCCTTCTTGATCATCTTCAGGGTGCTGTCGAAATCGGGTTGCGAACGCAGGTAATTCTTGAAGGAACCGTGCTCTTTGTCTATGGCCAGGATCCGCCGCGCATTGTCCCGGATGGCCACCAGTTTGCGTTGATTTCGAATTACCCGTGCGTCCTGAGTCAAACGTTCAATGTCTCGTTCATCGTAATCTGCCACCTTGCTGACTTCCAACCCATCCATTGCTTCCTTGATGGTCGCCATCTTGTTCTCAACCACCTTCCAGGACATGCCACTCTGAAAAACTACCTTTGTCATAATCTCCAGGTAGTCATTAATGGATTCAACCGTTTTGCGCTCGGGTGCTGCTGGTTCCTCAGGCATTTAGCCTCCTCAGTCAGTCGATCCTTTGAAGTTTAACATATGGGGCACAGCTTATATGACCTGCAAAACGGACCCGTGTTCGCGTGTCTTTTCAACCTCGATCCTTGTTGGAAATGCATCCTTTAACGCGTCAATATGTGTGATCACCAAAATCTTAGCGAAATCCGCCTTGACTAGGTTGATTGCTTCAACCAGCCGCTGACGCCCGGCTTCGTCCTGGCTGCCAAAACCCTCATCAATCACCAGGGTCTGCAAGCGCGCCCCCGCGCGCTGAGCCAACACCTCCGAAAGCGCCAGCCGGATGGCAAAATTGATCCGGAAAGCCTCGCCGCCCGAAAACATCTCATAATCTCTCTCCCCCACGCTGTCACTAATCTGGATTTCCAGCGTTTCTCTCAAATCCTCGCGGGTTTTGTCTTTGTAGGCTTGCTGAGTTAGGAAATTGATGTGCATGCTGCCTCCACTCAACCGTTCAAGGATCTCATTCGCTTTGATTTCGATTTGTGGCAGTGCCTGCTCAATCAGCATCGCTGGCACACCGTCCTTGCCAAATGCCCGCTCCAGAGCCTGCAACTGCCCCGCCCGCGCTCCCTGCTCTTCCCGTGCAGCGCTGATATCCTTTTTACGAGCTTGCAGTTCGTTCAGCACTGCTACGCGCTGCTGCGCCGCGCCAACCTCCTGCCGAATAATATTTTCCTGCTCTTGGGCGTTGAGCATTTCCCGCTGTGCGCCCACTATGTCGGGCAAGCTGGTTTGGGCTGCTTCCAGGGACGCCGCAACGTCCTCTTGTGTTTTGCGCAGCCCCTTTAGTTCCTTACCCTGTTCTTCGATTTGCCCTTCAAGCTCCCTGATTTCGCGCGCCAGCGGCTTAAGAGCTGCTTGCGCCTGTTCAAGTAGGTTCATCTCCGCTTCAGCCACTCGCCCGAGCTCCTCTTCTTTGCGCAACGCATCGTGTTTGGCCGCGTCATAGCCGATTTCTTTTAGTTGATCATCAATTTTGGCGAGTTCGGCTCGTGCTTCAATAGCAAAAGCCTCCTTGCTCAGCGTTTTCTCAATGTCTACCAGTCGCGGACCCTGCTGTTTGTCCCATGTCGCGTCAACCTTTGCCAACTCAACCAATCGATTCTCCAGCTGGTCAACAATCTGTGCTTGTTGGCGCAGTTCCGCCTCCGCGCCTGAAAGCTGGGCGATCCTTTTTTCCACTTCTGCCACCTTTGAATCCGATTCTTTGACGGCGGCCTGGTTTGCCCGGTAAAGGTCCCCTTTCTCCTTGCCCTCCGCGCTCCACAATGTCACCATCTCTGCCCGGTGCTCATCGGTGAGCGCCTGCCCGCAGGTCGGGCAGCTTGCCCCTTTGGCTTTCTGGATTTCCTGAATGCGCTTCTGTATTTGCTCCATTTCTTCCCTGAGAAGTGGGTTTTCTGCTTGCGCCTTCGCCTGCCCTTTTCGCGCCTCATCTAAGTCTGCTTGCGACTTTTCGCGCTCGTTCACCTGCCCCTCAGCCGCATCCAAGGCCTTTTTCGCCGCTTCCAAGTCCGTTTCCAACTTTGGCTTTTCTGCATTTACCTCATCAAACCGGGCTCGTTCTGCTTTTAACGAATCCAACCCCGTTTCCAATCGCGCCCGTTCGGTTTCAATGGCCGTCAGTGGCCCCGAGCGCCGTTTCTCCTGCTCGTTGAAACGCCCTGCAATTTGTTCCCACTCTATGAGCGCTTGCCGTTGGGTTTGTAGCTTTTCAAAAGATTCAATGATCGTTGGCGCCCTGCTTATCAAGTCCGAAAATTCCCCTTGTTCTCGCTGTCGTTCTTCCAACCGCACTCGCAACGCCTCAACGGAAGCTTCGCTGCGCGCCAATTGTGCTTGCAACGTATTGACCAATTCCGCTTGCTGCTCGACAACGGCAACCCGGCCGCGCATCTCCTCCAAAACGCTTTCTTGTGCAGTCCTGGCCTTGCTCTGCTGCTCCAATATCGTCTGCAGCTCCTTGAGCCTTGCCTTTCGCGTGGTCTCTTCAGCTAACTCCACATTGATTTCCTGCAGGCGCCCATCCATCTCACGCATCCCCTGCTCAACCGTCCGCCGCTGCTCAAAGGTCGCGCTCCGATATTGCTCCCAAACTTCCAGCCCCAGGATGCTGCCCAGGATGCGTTTTCGGTCCGCGGGGCGCTGTTGTGTGAATTGGTCGGCTTTGCCCTGCAAGAAGAAAGATGCGTTCACGAAAGTCTCGTAATCCAATCGTAATGTGCGCTCGATCAAAATCTCGGTATCCCGCATCGTGCGCTCGGTCAGCGCCTTCCACTGGTCACCCGCCCCCAAAATGTAAAACTCAAGCAGTGTTGTTTTGCCCCTCGGCTTAGCTCGTTGCACCCGGTAGGTATTCCCTTCGTAATCGAAAGTAAACACCACTTCAGCCGTCTCTGATTTCGCGTTGATTAGCGACTCGTCCCGCTTGCGTGCCTGCCCGAAGAGTGCAAAGGTGATTGCGTCCAGCAAGGACGATTTACCTGCCCCATTCGAGCCCGAGATACAGGCAACTTCGAAGAGGGTGAAATCAAGTTCAACGGGTTCCCGGTAAGAAAGGAATCCTGAAAGGGAAAGGCGCACAGGGATCATGATTGTGGCGCATTATATCAACGCGCTCCTATGCACCTTCGACAGATATAATCTCCCTCCACGAGTTCATGGCGAGGAGCCTAGATGGAAACAGTAAATCTAAATTGGCAAGATGGATTAACCTTTGCTGGTAAGGCGGAATCAGGAATTACGCTGACGGCGAGCAATGATCAGGATGAGATGGGTAAAGCGCAGGGCTTTAAACCACTGGAATTACTGGCGCTGGGTGTGGGCGCCTGCACGGGCATGGACGTTGTTTCGATCCTGCAGAAAAAGCGCCAGCAGGTCAGCGCGCTTGAGGTTAAGGTAACTACGGAACGTGCCGAACTCCATCCTCGGGTTTGGACAGAAGTCAAGGTCCACTACACGATCACTGGCAAAGATATCGACCCGGCCGCAGTGGAACGCGCAATCTTTTTATCGGCAGAGAAGTATTGTGCGTCCCAAAATATGATCAAAATAACCGTTGAAATCCAGCATGAGTATAAAATTATTGAAGCTTAGGGTTCAGGCGTCTCCGGCTGAGGAGTAGGGAAGTCTATTACCTCCTCCGTGGAACCGATTGCGCTCTTTGCGTCGGAGCAGCTACACGCCCGAATTAATTGGCCCGGTTTCGTGAGCGTCCCTTGATAAACGGCGGCGCCTTCTTGCGGAATCCAACCCTCCATAACAAAAGGGATATCCCCCGCGGCTAGCATCCATTCGCCGTTGTACTTTCTCGCCAGATGCGCGTGAGTCCCCGTTGAGGAGCCCCCTTCACAAGATGGGTGACCCAGTGGTTGCCCGGCTGCCACTTGCATCCCTTCCCGCACCCGACCCGCGCTGGACAAATGCAAATAAAAGATAACCCAGCCGGTGCGTTCGTCCCCGTCGCCATCCAGGTCCAGCACCACAATCCCCTCTCCAGTCCGCGCGATCATCCCCGAAGCCACCGCTCGCGCCCACACATCGGTATCCACACAGCCCCGTTGCTCGACGCCGGGTGCGAAATCCAGCGCAGCCCAGGGTTCCCCCTGACCCCAACCCGTGTGCGGTCCGCCCGTAAACGACCAAGACTCCCCAGGGGCCATTGGTAGGCGCAATTCGGGTTGGCGCAAACTGCCAGGGATGTGATCACTTGTCTCGGCCCAGGGATCGCCAAATAAATTGGCATAGCTCTGGGCAAAGCCAGTTGGCCCAATCGCGAGGTCAAATGCTTCCTCGTCCAACGTTTGCGAAAACAGATATTGAAGCGCCACGCTGGAAGCCGTCTGCCAGGGATCGGGCCGCAGCAGCCGGCCGTCCGGTCGCTCAAATTCGATGAGCTTGCCGGCCCGCCAGCCGTAATAAGCGTTGTTTAGAATATTGGCCGCCCACACCAACTGCAAATAAACTCCCCGATGGAACTGGCTCTCGTGGCCCAGCGGGTAGCTGCGCAGCGAGGGGTCAAACTGCTCTTTGGTCAATGCTCCAGTCTGGTATTCAAGCAGTGCCAATAGAAATTGAGGGCTGATGCTGAAATTTGTCGCCACCAGGTCTACAATTTCCGCCCCGCTGAGTACGTCTTTGGCTGCGCTTCCCCGATAATCCTTGAACCAGCCCTCATGCACCGCCACAAAACCTGACGTGTCGAAATCTACTTGGCTGGGACCGTTGACAAATAACCCATCGGGCAGAATTTTATAAGCTTCCCCCCAGTAGGCGCGGTAATAGATTGGGATTTGCATCGGCATTCCGGGCGGCAGGCTGGTTACATCCTCCGGGATGTTGGGATTGGCGGCCCGAATTTCAGGCGCACTGGTATTGAAGCGGCCTGCCAGCCCTTGCAGCGTATCGCCGGCCTGCGCTGTGTAATCAACGAGAGACCCCGGGTCATAAGCAGGATGCTCAGGGATAGCTGTCGCCGAGCCTTCGCTATCTTCCTGGGTCTCAGCTGTAACCGCCGCGCCGATTGTTAATCCGGAGGGCGCCGTGTCGCAGCTGCTCAACAGCAAGGCAAACCCTAGCAGGCTGGCCCCGAATCGCTTTAAGATCATAGTCACACTACTAATTATAGAAGTCCTGTTGGCTAGCTGCTGCGCGCTACCTAAACAGAAGTTAAGAATTCCCCGAAGGCTAAGACTGCCTCGTCTAGCGTCGCCTCTAAGGCCTCGTACGAACTGCCGTCTCGGCCCAATCCGTGCAGGCTGAAGATGTAGGCCGGCCCGCTCGCTCCAATCTGAATGATTCCGCTGTCGGCCACCACTCGCGGCGCCTCCACCAAAGAGCCACGTTTGTTGTAAATCACGCTGCCGGTTGGTAGTTTGCCGCGGATCAATCCAAGCCGGCCTTCATCGCTCTTGGTGTATTCGGCCATCAAGCCAAGCAAATGGCCTCGGCTCTCTGCTGTGATCCATTTTCCTGTGTAGAGTCCTTCGAGAGCTTCCGCCACCTCGATGGCCCGGCTGCGCCGCGGATTGGCGCGCGATGCATTCAATCCCCAGTCCTCCCAGACTTCTTCAAGCCATTCTGCACCCAGGAAACCAACCAGCGCCTCTGTGGCCTTTTCCTCTGATTCCACGATCATCGCCCGCAACAATTGCTGGTACGTTCGCCCTGCCGTCCCACGTTCGGTAATAAAATCATCAAAACTACGAACCTTCTGGTCTTCCAGCCATGCATAAAATCCCAGGGCAATCAAAACCTTGATGGTAGAAGCTGGGTGGAAAACCTCAAAGGGGTTGAACTGGTAAAGCTGCGCTCCGCCAACCTCTTTGATGCTTGCAAACCATTCTCCCTCACCACCAAACAGCAGCTCATCCAGGCTCCCATGCAACCGCACGTTGGCCGGGTCCGTGGGCAATTCGAGGCTGCGTCCATCTTTCACTCGCCAGATGCGAAATCCCCCGCTGCCGGTGGTCCCGATCGTATTGCGATAGCGTCGGTCAGCCCAGCGATAGATTTGTCCTTCGCCCTTTGAAGCCGGATCGTAAAGCATTCGATCCTCGATAAGCGTCCCTGTCTCCGTGAAAAAATTGGATACGCTGTAAGCCCTTCCTCTATCATCAACCCGATTGACAACCAGCATGTGTTCAAAGGTGTCCCCTGGAGCCGCGTCCAGATAGAGCATATCCCCAGCTAACAATGGAGTCCTTTGAAAATCAAATTCCGAAATGGGTTCCTCGAATTCATACCAATAATAGAGCTCCTTAGGGAATACTTTTGGCGCAGTTGTGTGGTCTTCACGTGGATTCAGCAACCAGAAATCCCTCGGTTTGGCCCAAATACCAAGCAGTTCGGCGCTGCGCAGGATGCTGATCGAAAGGGGGCCGCACATCGTGGAGGAATGCTCGTTCGCTCCCTCAATAAAGTCAATGTCCAGGGCAACTTGATTGGCCGCTTGCTCGTCGGCGGCAAGAAATTCACGCGAAGCAGCAATTAAACGCGCTTTCTGCGCCTCGCTGAGCACGTCAGTGTTTTCAGGAGGCAGGGGCCGCCATCGTGGCTTGCCCGATAATGGTTGCCCAGCAAGCCCAATTAGTCTGGCTCCGCGCAGCCCGCTGGCCGAAATTAACCCCATCGAGGCGAGTTTCAGAAAGTCTCGCCGGGAAAGTGTTTGGCTTTTCATAGAAGGATTAGTAGGGGTCGTTGGTGCTGCGCGAAATGCGTGTGGTTGGGTTGCCGCAGGTGCATGCAGTTAGCGTAACACCTTCGCGCGTGAGGGTTCCTTTGTAGGCGACCCCACCGTATTCTGCCACCCAACCGCTTAAATTGAATGGGATCGGGCCCGCTGCATAAACCCATTCTCCATTGTACTTTCTGGTGATATGCAAATGGCTGCCTGTGGAATATCCGCCTTCACAGGAAGGGAACCCAATCAAAGCCCCGCGCTCCAACCAATCGCCCACCTTTATTCGGTCATCGTGTTTTACGTGCAAATATACGAGTACCCAGCCAGTTTGTTCGTTTCCGTCCCCATCCAGGTCCAACACCACCAGTCCTGGCCCTTCACGCACCACCATCCCCGGTGAAGCTGCGGTGACCCATTGGCTCGAATCCACGCAGCCGGGCTCCGCGCTGCTCGGCGCAAAATCCAGCGCGGCGAATGAACCCACCCGATCCCATGCCCCGTGTGGCCCCGAACTGTAAGACCAAACCTGTTGCTTGTAGAATGGCAAGCTCAATGGCGGCTGGGCCAAGCCCGCTGGCATCAAGGGTTCTTCTTCTGCGGCTCGCACCCACGGATCGGGAAACATAGACGCGTGCAGAGCTGGAAAACCGCTTTCTTTGTTGATCACTTCCAACCATTCAGGATAATCGTATAGTTGACTAAATAAATACTGGATCGCCACGCTGCCTGCATTTAACTCCGGGGCCAGTCGCACTACACTTCCATCCGCAAAAGTCAGATAAGTGAGTCGGCCTTCCCGCCAGCCATAATAGCCAACTGAGATTTGCTTCATCACCCAATACATTTGCGCAAAAAGGCCCTTGCTCCGCTCATCAATGGCGACAATTGGATTGTCTTGCTCAAATATGCTACCTGGCTGGCCAAGTGTCCAATGGCTCTCGAATTCCAAGATGGACATTAACAGCCGCGGATTCACCGAATTTTCAACGCCAATCTTTTCAAGTACTTGACCCCCACTATGCCAAGCGTCCGAAAGATACTCCCGATAGGTGCCCAAGTATCCTCCCATTTGCCGGGCCTGTTGATCGGCATTGAAGCCGATGAGTGAAGGTGAATACACCACGTCGCTGTCGGGAAGTAGATGTTCGGCTGGCCCAACTTCCCCCAAAACATTTGGAATCACCAGCAATTGTCCCGGAGGAATCAGCCCCTCCGGAATATCGCTCGGCGATAATATCTCCTCCGGATCAACGCCAAAATGAATAGCCACTATGACAAGCGAATCGCCTGATTGAGCCGAATAGAGAATGGGGGGGCTTGGAGTTGGAGAGTCGCCCGGCGTAGCGCTGGGCAAAACCAGCGGCGTAGCAGTCGGATTAGCGACTGTCGTTGTGGGGGCTGGCAGGTTGGTTGCGCTCGGCTCCACGTAAAAGGCCGTTGCTGGTGCCTTAGCGGCTGAGTCGGCCGTTGCCTGCATGCTGCCCGGCGTAATGTAACCCGTGCTGCACACTGCTGTCGTGAACAGGATGGCAACCGCGCAGAGTGTCAAAGCAAATTTAGGAGTCAATTTCATAGTCAACGTTGCAACATGTTCTCGGGGGCGCGGCATTCGCAGGCTTCCACACTCAGTCCATCTTTCTGCATTCTGCCGTCATAGAGGCTTCCGCTGCTTTCGGAAATCCACCCGTCCATTACGAACGAAAGCTCCCCGAAGGCGGGAATCCACTCGCCATTATAGCGTCGCGCTAAATGCAAGTGGCTGGCAGATGAAACGCCCCCTTCACAGGAAGGATGTCCGATCCGCTCGCCTGCTTGCACATAATCGCCCACCTGCACCCGCTCGTATTCCGCCATATGCATATACAGAACGGTCCATCCAGTTTGCTCATAGCCATCGCCATCCAGATCCTGCACCACAGCACCCTTATCTGAGCGCACAATCAAACCATCAGCCACCGCTACGGCCCACTCACCGCTGGTGTAGCAGCCAATCTGTTCACCGCGCGCCACAAAATCGAGCGCGGCCCAGGCGGAGCCGCTTCCCCACCCGCTATGCGGCCCCCCGCTATACACCCACGGCACGCCATTCTCAAATGGCAGTTGCATCCTTGGCTGGCTCAAATCGCTGGGCAGCAATGGCTCCTGGGCCAAATCGAAGGGATAGCCGAACAGGTCCCAATAAAGCGTAAAAAACCCAGTGGCCGAGACGCCATTCCGCCATTGGTTCGCGTTGTAAAGAGAAGCCAGCACGTTCTGGACTCCTGCAGTGCCGGCATTGATTCCAGAATTTGCCGTCACGAATTCACCGTCTGTAATCAGCCATCCGGCCGCCGTTCCTGCCTTCCATCGGTAATAGCCATCATTCAATCGGTCTGCTGCCCAAGCCAATTGCCGGTATAGCCCTGCCCGTCGGCTATCGGCAAATCCAATCGGAAATTGAAGCGTATTCGTGCGCGGATTGCTGTCGCGCACCCAACCGCTTTGCAGTTCAAGGAGAGCCAGGAGCACCCTCGGATTCACCGAGTATTCGGTTGCCACGCGCTGCACAATTGCCGGCCCGCTGTAGAAGGTTTCCCCGATTTGTTCTTGATAAACCGTCAGATATCCCCCCTGCGATTTGGCAAACTCGGCAATATCAAAAGAGATCGTAAATGGCCCGTTCACTAGCTCTGAATCCGGCAAAATCTTGAAATAAACTGTTTGATCCCCCCCGGAAGTTGGGGGCACAGTCAACACTTGTCCCACCTCAAGTTGGTTGGCATTGGCTAGCTGGTTGGCAGTCACAAGTTGCTCAACCGTTACCCCAAAATCTTCAGCGATCAATCCGAGCGTATCCCCGAATTGCACTACGTATTGGCTGGTCTCTGCTCGCAGGGTGGGTTGTGCATGTGGAGCATCCGGTGTGGGCTCGATCACCTCGGCCCCCGGGGCCCGCGCTTGTGGCGCTTGTGAAACCCCCTCCTTGTCTGCCTCGGCTGCGATTGGCGCTTCATCGCCGAGGTCCAAAGCAATGCTTTGGCCGCTGGGCAGCGTGGTGATTGGAAAGTTACATGCCTGGGCTGCCATCAATAGCAGAACAGAACCAATTTGATGAGGTTTCATTGAATGGCGATTGATCGTTGGGGACATCGACAGAATAAACCTTTATCGCCATCGGGTTGCTGGCGAAATCATGTGTCTGCCAGTTATACAATCCTCTTGGAATTAATGAGATTGTTTTTAGCTCTCAAAATGGCTCAAGGTGCCGCGGCCTGCGCAGAAGCCCACTCCTCTGTGACCAGCTCGCTAATTAATATTTGCGCCATTTGTTCAAGGGCTTGGGAAGCGACGTTGTAGTCAATGATATTTTTCGTTTTCACTACGACCAGGTAATTTCCGATGATAAACCGTAAAGATTGCGTGTAAGCCCGGTCGGATCGTCCCACGATATATTGCATTCGATCTGAATTAATATAAGGCAGATCAAGCGCAACAGTCCAGACTTCTTCATCGCGTTGCGAACGTATAAACAGTTGATCCAGTTCATAGGGGCTTGCGTAGGCATTGATCGTCGAATGGTATTCATAACCGTACCTCAAATCCAGCCACTCATAGGAGCGCGAGGCGTAATATTCAGTCTTTGTGCCCGGTCCTTCAGCCACGTCTTCCAAGAACCGCACCCAGTAAGGGCTAATTCCCAGTTCAGGCGGCGTCACCACGAAACGGCCTGTGTACCCCACGACAGCTAGTTCCCCAAATAACTCTGGGTCTATCGTTTCCACGTGTGGGAATGCCTGGATGGCGATCTCAGCGGGAGGCATCTCCACGCCTACTGGGTCCGTCACCAGCGTGGGAATTGGCGTCTCGGTTGCCGTTGGCATTGGCGTTGAAGTTGGCAGTTGCTCAGGATAATTGCATGCCGAAAGCAAACCGATCAGCGCTACTACAACAAAGGGCCGATAGAGCTTGGAATTAAACATTGCATAGGTCATAGGTCTTGACAAGGTGCAAAACGCGTGCCAACTTTATGACTCGTTTAGATCAAAAGGCTCCCTATTGGCCAACGGTATAATGGCGTGTTGGAGGAGCCTTCATGTCCCATCCTTTGGTTGAATGCATTCCGAATTTTTCAGAGGGCCGCCGCATGGAAGTGGTAGATGCGATTGTTGCTTCCATCACCAGCGTGGAGGGTGTTGTGCTCCTGGATCGCACCTCGGATGCGGACCACAATCGTAGCGTTGTTACCATTGTCGGCAGCCCCGAAGCAGTTGAGCAGGGCGCTTTCCTCGGCATCGCCAAAGCCGCTGAATTAATCAACATGCCGAAACACAAAGGCGAGCATCCTCGTATGGGTGCCGCGGACGTAGTGCCCTTTGTGCCCATTTCCGGTGTAAAAATGTCGGATTGTGTGGCTATCGCTAAGCGTCTCGGCCAGCGTGTGGGAGACGAATTAGGCATCCCCGTGTACCTCTACGAGGAAGCCGCTACCAGTGATTCGCGCCGTAATTTGGCAAATGTACGCCGCGGTGAATATGAGGGCATTAAAAAAGAAATTGTGGCTTTAGAATCCCGCAAACCCGATTTTGGCCCCGCTAAGTTGGGCTCCGCTGGCGCTGTTGCTATCGGTGCCCGTCAACCCCTGATTGCATATAACGTCTTTCTGAACACCGAAGACGTTTCCATCGCCAAAAAAATTGCCTCCACCGTGCGCCATTCCTCTGGTGGCCTCCGCTATGTCAAAGGGGCGGGTTTTCTTGTGGATGGCAAAGCCCAGGTTTCGATGAATCTCACCAATTTCAAGAAAACCCCCGTGGCGCTGGTGGTCGAGACCATCCGCCGTGAAACCCAACGCTATGGCGTGTCCATTGAAAAAAGTGAACTGATTGGCCTCATACCTCAGGATGCGCTCGAGGATGCCGCTGCCTGGTATCTCCAACTCGACGATTTTGACCGTCAGCAGGTTCTGGAACGTCGCATGCAAAGCTCCCAAGACGAGGGTGAGCGCCAGGAAGTTGGCGGCTTTCTGAGTGCCCTTGCCTCAGCGTCGCCAGCACCCGGCGGCGGTTCGGCATCTGCCCAGGCCGGTGCGATGGCCGCTGCCCTGGTTGCGATGGTCGCCCGCCTAACCGTTGGAAACAAAAAATATGCTGAAGTTGAGCCGCAAATGGCCGCCCTGATCGAAAAGGCAGATAACTTTCGCGCCGCTTTTAGTTCAGCCGTTTCCCGCGATGCCAACGCTTTTGAAGCAGTCATGGCCGCCTTCAAGATGCCCAAAGGGAGCGAGAAAGAAAAATCAGCCCGACAAAAATCCATTCAGTCAGCCACTCTTGAAGCGGCCCGTGTCCCGCTGGAAGTAGCTCAAATGGCCCTTGATTGCCTTTTCCTTGCAGAGCAGGCAGCTGAATTTGGCAACACCAACGCCATCAGTGATGCCGGCACAGCCGCCGCTTTGGCCCAGGCTTGCCTGCAGGGTGCTGGTCTCAATGTGCGCATTAACCTCGCCTCACTTAAGCCCTCCAAAGAGACTCAAAAACTTGGAGACCATTTAAAAACAATCGAAAAGCAGTTTGCGTTGCATCAATCCCTGATCCAAAAGCATATTGAATCTCGTGGCGGTTTTTCACTGAGCTGACCCGCTACTAGCTAAAGAGGCCTATTGAAACCTGCCATAGTTTTCCGCGTAGCCACTGTTCTGTTAACCGCGTCCATTCTTCTAGCTGGCTGCAATCTGCCCGCAGCTGGCTTAGCCGCCTATGCGGACTTTCGCTCCACCAAAACTCCGTTCCAGCCCGATGCAAGCAGCGATGATTCGACTTCCACAATCGAAAAGGGCGATTCTGCTGAAACCGATGCTGCCACGCTATGGATTTCCCCTGCACTGCCCGCCGCTCTGCGTGCCCAAATTGCCCTTCCCGACGGCCAGGAAGAAGTCACGGATCGCGAAAATTCCTCCGCCCAGATAGCCATCGCTCAGGGCGAAACCGTCGGCCAGTGGGTGTACGCGTTGGTAGCGCCTTTCCCGACCGTTGTGGATGCGGTCACGATAAACGATTTGCTAAGCGCTTGGCAGGGTCGCGCCTCCGGCGCATTTGCCGGTCTGCCTCTATTAGTGAGCCCGGAGACTCGCACCCTCTTTAGCGCCTGGTGGGGCGATCCCGCTACGGGCGCGGTGGAAGTCCATTCAGCATCCAAACTGCTGGATGCCTCTTGGGCCGCTCAGCCAAGTTGGGCCATTGTTCCCTTTGAAGAGTTGCAACCAAAGTGGAAAGTCCTCGCAGTTGACGGACAATCCCCGCTTTTCAAAGATTTCGAACCCTCAGAATATGAATTAAGCGTCCCGATTGGCCTCTCAGGCGAAGGCATCGACATCACTGCATTCAATATCAGCAACCGGGATGCAAACAAACTCACCACCGTTGTCATTACCGGCGTTACCGCCCTAGTGCGTGCCACCGCCTACGAAATGAATCGCTCCGGGGTTACCTATCCCGCCGAGGATATCGGCGAATTTATGCGGGCTGCCGATATCACCCATATCAGCAACGAGGTGCCCTTCTGGAATGATTGCCCCGCCCCCGATCCCGTTCAACGCAATCTCGTCTTTTGCAGTGATCCCAGCTATTACGCGCTTTTGGAAGAGGTCGGCACAGATGTGGTCGAACTCACCGGCGATCATTTCAACGATTATGGCCGCGATGCAATGACCTACACTCTGGATATATACGACGATCATAACTTGCCCTACTATGGTGGCGGGCGAAATCTGGAAGAGGCTCGCGCACCCTTATTCATCGAACACAATGGCAACCGCATTGCCTTTATCGGTTGCAATGGCAAGGGCGGCGGGTATGCGACTGCTGCAGCCGATTATCCCGGGGCTGTCGCTTGTGATTATGAATATCTTGAGCAGGAAATCGCCCGCCTCCATGATGAGGGCTACCTGGTCATCACCACTTTTCAACACAACGAGGTCTATACCTTCATCCCGCAACCAGGCCTCATCCGCGATTTTGGCCGTGTCGCTGTAGCGGGATCGTCCATCGTGAGCGGTAGCCAGGCCCATCAAAGCCACGGCATGCAGTTTACCGACGACGACACTTTGATCACTTACGGCCTCGGCAATCTATTTTTCGATCAACGCGGGGTTGTGGAGAATGGTGATAGTGCCCTGATCGCCCGCCACATCTTTTACGACAACCGCTATATCAGTACGGAATTGTTCACTATAATATTTGTGGATTTCGCCAAACCGATTTTTATGAGCCCTGAAGACCGTAGCGCATTCCTCACCACGATTTTCGGCGCCAGCATATTTGACACTCAATAACGAAAGGGATCAAGATGGGACTTAAACCAGATCACTGGATTGAAAAGATGGCGCTCGAGCAAAAGATGATCGAGCCTTATGAAAAGAGTCAGGTACGCGATGGGGTTATTTCCTACGGTGTCTCGTCTTATGGCTACGATATCCGGGTCGCCGACGAATTCAAAATTTTCACCAACGTCTACTCTGCGATAGTGGATCCCAAGAATTTTGACCACAAATCTATGGTTGACTTCAATGGTGCAGAATGCATCATTCCCCCAAATTCCTTCGCTCTGGCCCGCACCGTGGAATACTTCCGCATCCCACGCCAGGTACTTACGGTCTGCCTCGGCAAAAGCACCTATGCACGTTGTGGCATCATCGTCAACGTCACCCCCTTTGAGCCGGAATGGGAAGGCTTCGTCACCCTGGAAATTTCCAATACCACTCCGTTGCCTGCAAAGATTTATGCCAACGAGGGCATTGCCCAGGTCCTCTTTTTCGAGGCCGATGAAGAATGCCGCGTTTCGTATGCCGATAAAAAGGGAAAATACCAGAATCAGCAGGATATCGTCCTGCCCAAGCTCTAACCCCCTCTCACTTCAACACTGGCCCCTGCCGAGGAAGTCTCCAGCAGGAAGTGTAGCGTCTCAATCCCGCGCCCAGTAAACGGCTGCCGTAACGCCGCTAAAACTATATCCTCGTTTCCAGCTTCAATAAACGCAATCACGCTGGGCCCCGCGCCCGATAAGGCCGCTGCCGCGCCCGCCTTCTTTGCCGCGTCTAGCGCCTCTTCGGCGCCCGGAATCAATCCGAGCCGCGCGGGCTGGTGCAGCCGGTCTTCCATCGCTTCCGCCATCAGAGCGATATCTCCGCTGCGCAGCGCCTCCGCCAACAGCAGCGCGTTACCAATATTGGCTACCGCATCCGGCAGCGGCACAGTTGCTGCCAGCGCCGCTCGCGCCTCTTGAGTACTGATCTGCACGTCGGGCAGCAGCACCACCGTTCGCAACTTGGCACAGGCAAGCGCTTTGGCCTTATAGCTTCCCGCCTCCTGCCGCACAAGAACCAGCCCGCCCAAGAGCGCCGCCGCCAGATTGTCGGCGTGGCTTTCTATTTCGGCGCCCAATTGCAGCATCGCTTCCTTGGATAGCTTTTTCCTGGCCAGCGCGTTACCCGCCAACAGGCCGCTAAGCGTCGCCGCCGCGCTCGACCCCAAACCAGAATTCAGAGGGATTCCATTCTGGCAGCTTATCTTTATCCCCTTTGGAGTCTCGACTTCTGCAGCTTCAAGCGCCTTCTGCATGGCCCGTACGATTAAATTGCTTTTGTCTTTTGGTAGCTGCCTCTCCCCCTCGCCGCGTACCTCCACCACCAATTCGGTCCCACCCACCACCAACTCGACCTCATTCCATAGGTTTAGGGCCAGCCCCAGGCAGTCAAAGGCCGGGCCCAGGTTGGCGGTTGTCGCAGGAACACGTACAATAATCGTTGTCATCTTTGCCCGGATACTGTTGTCATTGTACACTGGGCGAATTCCGCTCAGAATCAGATAGGAGATCGCATGCGTATTGGCGTTGTGTACCCACAAACTGAATTCCCCCCCGATCCTTCAGTGGCCCGCGAATATGCCCAAACTGCTGAAAACCTTGGCTACCATCATCTCCTTGCCTACGATCACGTGCTGGGCGCAAATCCGGATCGTCCCGGTGGTTGGCACGGTCCCTACACCCACACGGACCCCTTTTTGGAGCCATTTACCCTGTTTAGCTTCCTGGCTGGCCTCACCCAACGTATCGAATTTGCCACGGGCATCCTGATTTTGCCCCAACGCCAAACCGCGTTGGTTGCCAAGCAGGCTGCGATGGTAGATGTTCTCAGCAACGGACGTTTGCGTCTGGGCGTCGGTATCGGCTGGAGCGCGGTTGAATATGAGGCGCTCAACCAGAATTTCCGCACGCGCGGGCGCCGCGTGGAAGAACAAATTGAGGTATTAAATCGCCTTTGGACAGAGCCGCTGGTCACCTTTTCTGGCCGTTGGCACACCTTGTCCGACGCAGGGATTAATCCTATGCCGGTGCAACAGCCCATTCCGATCTGGCTTGGCGGCCACCACGAGAACGTACTGCGCCGCGTGGCCAAGTATGGCGCTGGCTGGATGCCCAACTACCGCACCGCTGCTGAAGTGTTTCCCCAACTGGATAAGCTGGATGGCTATCTTGAAGAGGCTGGCCGCAACCGTGCCGATATCGGCTTGGAGGCGCGCCTGCATTATTCCGACGGTGAAGAGGTCTGGCAGGAACGGCTTGCTGAATGGCAAGCGGTTCCTGCCACCCACATCACCATTAACACTATGCGTGCTGGCTTGCAATCTCCCCAAGAGCATATATCTGCGATTACACGCTTCGCTGAAATTGTCGGTTTATCGAGTTAACATTTGACCATTAATGCCTCTAGCGCCGCCAGCGTTGGAGCAATTACCTGCGGCGTCCGCATCCAGCTGGTCACCACATCCGGATCCTTCAGCCCGTGCCCCGTGCACACCGCTACCACCCGTTTCCCCCGCACATCCAATCGCCCCGCTTGAATCTCCTTCGCCAAACCGGCCAACCCAGCTGCCGAAGCTGGCTCCACCCACACCCCTTCTCCAGCCAACCGCTTCTGCATAGTCAGGATTTCTTCATCGCTGGCTGCAATGATTCGTCCCCCTGATTCTTCTGCGGCTTGCAGCGCCTGCTCGCCCCTCGCCGGTTTTCCAATCCGGATGGCTGTCGCCACTGTCTCCGGGTCTTCAACCCGTCGCCCCAACACCAGCGGAGCCGCTCCCTCAGCTTGCACACCCAGTAGAATCGGCAAACCGCTTCCTTGCAATTTGTCATATTGCCTGAATCCCATCCAATAAGCCGTAATGTTTCCGGCGTTGCCCACCGGTAGGCACAGTACGTCCGGCGCACCGCCCAGTGCCTCGCAAATCTCAAAGGCTGCCGTCTTCTGCCCTTCCAGCCGGTATGGATTTAGTGAGTTGACCAACGCGATTGGCTGTCGCTCACTGATTTCCACCACCAGTTCCAGCGCCTGGTCAAAACTTCCCTCTATCTGGATCACCTGCGCCCCATAAGCCACGGCCCCTGCCAATTTCCCCGCTGCAACCTTGCCCTCCGGAATCAGCACGATGGCTTTCATGCCCGCCCGTGCCGCATAGGCTGCTGCGCTGCCGGCCGTGTTTCCGGTTGAGGCGCAAATGACGGCCTTCGCACCGCGGCCCTTCGCTTCCCCCACCGCGACAGCCATCCCCCGATCCTTGAAGGAGCCAGTCGGGTTCATCCCCTCATATTTTGAATACAAAGTGAAACCCCCACCCAGCGCCTCAGCCAGCCGGGGCAGCTCGATCAAAGGTGTGTCGCCTTCCGAGAGGCTCAGCATCTCAGTGTGCGCCGGCAGATCCATCCACGACCTGTAGCGTTCCAACACGCCCATGTGCTGTCTCTTAGCCTTCGACACTGATCAGTTCCTGTATTTTGGCAAAGGTGCTCGGCCCAATCCCAGGCACCTTTTGAATATCTTCAATCCGGTTGAATGGTCCTTTGCTGTCCCGATAATCCAGGATGGCCTGCGCCGTTATCTCACCAATTCCAGGTAGCAGCGCCAGTTGCTCGACCGTGGCGACATTGATGTTGATCGGAAATCTAACCCCATCCACATCGCCTTCACCAACCCTTGGGATATATAGCTGCTGCGCATCTTGCAGCACCCTTGCCAGGTTAACTCTATCTAGGTCGGCGTCTTCGCTCGCCCCGCCCGCGGCTTCCACCGCGTCCTGCGCCCGACTGCCGCGTGCCAATTCATAAACGCCCGGCGCAAGCACGCCGCCGCTTACATGTATCACAATCGGTTTACGCTCTGGAGCGGGCAGTAATTCCACGGCCTGTCCACGCCGCGGTCCACTAAGCAGCAAGATGAGCGCTGCACCCGCCAGCCCGCACAACATGCCGAAGCCGATCCAAATCCCGATGTGAGTGCTCGAGGTTTTGTGTTCTTTATCCGCCATTTCGGCGATTATAAGGCCTAAGAACATGCCGAACCCGTCCGGTATAATCGCCCAGCGAAAGGAAAATCGTGCCCCGAAAGATAGTCCCAAGTCTATTGGTGCTCATAAAGCTAAAGGCAAGCCGCTCGTTGATATTTTCACTTGACATGAGATCCCTCCTAAAAACTCGTTGTGTTAAGCAGTTATCGCTGGTGTCGTTGACCCTGCTCCTGCTCTTTTCCCCTGCGCCCGTAGTGTCAGCCGCCCCCGCAGATCAAAGCCTGACTTGGCTGATTAGCGGCCAGATCCGTGATCCCCAGGGCCAGCCCATTGAGGCGGCACATATTGCCGCACTCGGTCCCAACACAGATGAGCCCCTGGCCGAAACAGAGAGCCAGGAAGATGGCTCATGGGCCATTCGTCTCGACAAGCTGGATGTCGATGCCCCCATAATCGAAATTAGTCATGCTCACTATGTGGATCAAGCGCTCCGGCTCGATGAAGAGTCCTATCAGCGCCTGCGCACAAACGGCAGCTTTAGCCTCGGTGAACTCGTCCTGGAGCGCCAGATCACACCCGGCTTCTGGGCCGCCGCGCTCATTTTCGTTGGCGTTTTGTTGCTCATTGCCTTCGAGAAGCTCCACAACACCACCGCCGCCCTCGCCGGCCTTTCCGCCGTCTTCCTCGTTACCAACGTGCTCGGCAACATTTGGCCGGATTATTACATCCTCAGCTTTGAGCGTGCCCTCACCTACATCAATTGGGAAGTGATCTTTCTAGTCATGGGCATGATGATTGTTATCGCCGTCATCGAACGCACCGGTATCTTTCAGTGGACGGCTTTCCAGGCCTATCGCTTGAGCCGTGGGCGCACCTGGCTGCTTGTCCTCATCCTGATGTTGATCACGGCCGTGGCCTCCGCGTTGTTGGATAACTTCACCACCATGCTCCTCATGACCCCCATCAGCCTCCAGATTGGTCTGGCCCTCGGCATTAACCCTCTTGCCCTCATCATCCCCGAGGTCCTCGCCTCCAACGTTGGCGGCATCAGTACCTTGATCGGCACGCCCACGAATATCCTCATCGGGGCCTACGCCGATATTGGCTTTAGCGATTTTCTTGTCAATCAAACCCCCGGCGTGGTCCTCGCCCTCGTTTTGATGGCGCTTTACGTCCTTTTTCATTACCGCGAGGAGTGGCGCAAGCATGGCGGAGGTATTTCTACTACACTATATGAACGCCTTGAGTAAAATGCGCGCATCCGCGAGCCCAATGCGCTCCTAAAATCTGGCATCGTGTTTGTCCTCATCATTGCTGGCTTTATCGTTGGAGAAGGCTTTCATGTTGCGCCCGCTGTTCCCGCATTGGTCGGCGCTACAATTTTGCTCGTTTGGCTCAAACCAGATGTGCACGCCATGATACAGGCCGTAGATTGGACAACACTTGTATTTTTCATGGCTCTGTTCATTGTAGTAGGTGCAATTCAGGAGGTGGGCTTGCTCGGTTTCGTGGCCCAGTGGATGGCAGATTTGATTGGAGAAAACCTACAGATTGGTATGTTTGTAATGGTGTATGGCGTTGGCATCTTCTCCATCGCCATTGCCAACATCCCGCTCGCAGCCTCTTTCCTTCCCATCGCTGAATTTCTTTCCGGTTCCATCCCTGGCGCCAACAGCAAGGCGCTATATTACGCCCTTTCAATGGGCACCGCGATGGGTGGCAACGGTTTACTCATTAGCGCCGAAGCCAATTTACTCACCGCTGGAATCACCCGCCAGGCGGATAACCCCATATCGTTCACAGATTTTCTAAAAGTAGGTTTGCCAGTAACCTTTCTCACGTTGACAGCTGGCTTTTTGTGGCTGCTGGTTCGCTTCTAGCGGTTACGGATCAGGAGGTGTCGATGAAAACGATTTTAGCCCCCACGCGGGGTGGGGAAAGAAGTTTTCCCAATCAAGATTATGCCATCCGGCTTGCCAAAGAACGGGGCGCCAAATTGCTCTTCCTGAACGTCAACGATATCCAGTTCTTGAACATGGTCGCTTCGCCTATTGCTGTGGACATCGCTACCGATGAATTAGAAGAAATGGGAGAATTTCTTGTCACGCTCGCCAAAGAGCGCGCTGCCAAGCAGGGCCTTGAGGTCGAAACCTTAGTCAAAAACGGCGTCTTTCGTGCGGTTTTGGAAGACGTTATCCAGCAAAAAAATGTGGAAATTCTCGCGATGGGCACGTCCAGTGAGCAAACGGGAGTGACCACCAAAGATTACATGCGTGATCTTGGTCGCCAGTTGGGGGAAACATTTGGCATCGAAGTTATCCTGTTGTACAACGGTGAGGCGCTCTAAGTTATCGAAGCCTGATACAGCCACACTCATGATCGGTACTCTAATTAATATCGCCGCGGTAGTGGTTGGCAGCCTCCTTGGCCTCGGTTTTGGAGCTCGTATCCCGGAACGCACCAACAAGACTATTATCGCCGGTCTCGGATTGTTCACCGCTGCCATCGGCTTCCAGATGTTTCTCGGCATGCAAAACGCGATCGTGGTCCTGGTGAGCATCCTTCTGGGTGGCCTGCTGGGAGAATGGTGGCGTATTGAGAGCCGCCTCGAAGGCGTCGGCGAATGGCTTCAGCAGCGCTTTGCTGCCGGTCAACACGGGGATAGCAGCCGCTTCGTGACGGGCTTCCTCACTGCCTCCCTAGTTTTTTGCGTAGGGCCTATGACGATCCTTGGCTCCATTCAAGATGGCCTGACGGGAGATTTTCGCCTGCTAGCCATCAAATCCGTTCTGGATGCCTTTGCCTCGCTGGTTTTTGCATCAACGCTTGGGGTGGGGGTCCTCTTCTCCGCACTGACTATCCTCGTCGTTCAAGGGGGCATCAGTCTTTTAGCCAACCAGTTCGCCACCCTGTTTACCCAGCCAATGATTGCCGAGCTAACTGCCGTAGGCGGTCTGCTGCTCATCGGCATCGCCATCAGCAGCTTGCTGGAGATCAAGCCCATTCGCATGGGCAACTTCCTCCCCGCTCTGGTCATTGCCCCTGCCATCATCAGTCTCTTGACCTATTTCGGCATTAATTTTGTATTTTGAAAATGACTGCGCTCCTGCAGGTTTTTGTGGTTGCGTGCGCGCTTTCAGCCTGTTCAAGCGCGTATAGTCCCGCCACGCTTCCTGGCGCAGTTTCTGCACGTCAATCGAATCGGGATGGCAGTCTTCAGGTCCTGGTGCCCGCTGGCGAATTCATCATGGGCAGCACCGATTCAGCGCTCCCTGCTGATGAAAAGCCCGCTCACACGGTTTACCTCAACGCCTTCTGGATAGATCGCACCGAGATCAGCAATGCTCACTATGCAGCCTGCGTGAATGCGGGCGTTTGTGCCCCTATCATTTCCCCGCGCCCGGATATGGATGTACACCCCTATTACCCAGTTCAGGGCATAGCCTGGCCCGAAGCTGTCGCTTACTGCGAGTGGGTGGGCCGCCGATTGCCCACAGAAGCTGAATGGGAGAAGGCGGCCCGTGGCCCCGGCCGCGCCACATATCCCTGGGGCGATCAACCGCCCAATCAAAACCTGGCTAACTTTGATGCAAAAGTAGGCGACGTTGTTCCCGTGGATTCCCTTCAAGCCGGAGCCAGCCCCTATGCTGCCCTGAATATGGCTGGCAATGTCTGGGAGTGGGTGGCCGATTGGTACGACGAAAGTTATTACGCGCAATCGCCCACAGAGAATCCAACCGGCCCTGAAACCGGCACCTTGCGCGGTATTCGCGGCGGCGCCTGGAACACGGGCCCAGAGGCTATCCCCGCAGCCAATCGCTTCTGGGCCTTTCCGGGACGTAACGATTTTGATGGCTTTCGTTGCGCCGCGAACGCAGAGTAGCAAAAAGGCCCTCCATGTGGAGGGCCTTTTTTATCGTTCTTGCAAGCCTAGCTGCCGTCGCTAAGCAGGCCGCTGATGATTTCTTGGAGATCAGCATAGGGAAGCGCCCCATAGAGCACACCATTCACTACATAGCTTGGCGTCCCCTGCACACCGTCAGAAGCAGCAGCTTCCAGATTTTGCTCCACCACGCTCGCCTTTTCGCCGCTCTGCAAACAACCGGCAAATGTGTCCAAATCAAGATCCAACGTGCTGGCAAAATCGATCAACTGCGCCTCAGTGTATCCGCTTGCGAAATTGGTAAACACCACATCGTGGTACTGCCAGAAGAGATCTTGGTCCGCTACGCAATAAGCTGCCTCTGCGGCCAGAAGTGAAGAAGGGCCCAGGAAGTCTACGGGCCGATAGTCAAAAAGCACTTCGCCGCTTTCCACATAGTTGTCGATCAGCGCGCCATCCGTTTCATCAAACGACGTATAGCAATGCGTGCACTGGAAATCTGCATACTCCACCACGTGAATAGGGGCGTCTGGATCGCCAAGCAAGTTTCCATCCGCGGAAGCATAGCTTCGCTCAACGGCCGGTCTGCGAACTTGGCTGGCGAATATCAATAAGCTGGCAACAAACACGGCGGCTACTGCTATGATGCCCGTAGTACGCATTTGGCCCTTTCGTTTTTGAGTTTGTTTCCTGTCTTGCCGAGCTTGCCGTTTGCTTTTGTCCATTCTTGTCTTTCTCCAGGCTTAGTGCGGCTGACCAAAAAGCGGGATGCGTGCGCCATTGATTATGCCGGCTTCTTTGCTGCAAAGGTGTAAAAGGGTCGCAGTAATTTCCTCTGGTGTCGTCCAGCTTTGATTTTTCTCGGTGGGGTTCTTCTCCCTTGCGTGTTTGGTATCAATCGTATCCACCAGAACTAAATTCGCTGTGACCCCGCTACCCCGGACCTCGTTAGCCAAAGAAAGCATTAAGGCCTCCATGCCGGCCTTGCCCACCGCGTAGAGCGCATTCCTGCCCGGCGGTCTTGAGCCGCTGGGTGAAGAAACCGCCAGCACGCGCCCCCAATCGTCCCGCACCATTGGAGGCACGAAGGCCTTCAACATGTTGTAGCTAGCCCGGATGTGCTGCTCGATCATGTCCTCAAGTTCATCGGCCTCCGTGTCTATCAAGGCCTTGCCGCCTACCCAGCCGCCCACTAGATTGAGCAGCACTTCAATCCGCCCAAACTTTTCCAGCACCGCTGTTGCGGCCTCAGTGGTCGCTTCTGGCGCGCTCAAGTCCAACGCGTATGTCAGAATTTGGCTTTCATCCAATTCGTATTCCTGAGCGAGCGCATCCAAGCTTTCCAGAGAACGCCCCAACAACGCAAGCTTCGCGCCCTCTTGGGCAAAACGTTGGGTAACTACGCGGCCCAATCCCCCAGTCGCCCCGCTAACCACCACCACTCGATCCCGAACGCTCATCCCGCTTCGCTTCCGTTGCTGGATTTTGGAGCCGTCTGGGATTCCACAACTTTGATTTGATCTTCGTCCATCCCTTGCAGGATTGGGCGATCATCCTGCTCCATGAGATGCTTGTAACCGTTCAAATCAATAAAGTGGCCTGATTTAGTGGCTTTTGTCTTCAGGTAAAAAGCATTGTGCTTATTAGGTGGCAGCACGTGTGGCACCCGTTCAGTCACCTTGACCCCGTGCTTCTCCAGGTCCTCAATCTTGCGTGGATTGTTCGTCATCAACCGGATCGATTTGACCTTTAGCGATGCCAGCATGTGGGCAGCCACTCCGTATTCGCGCTCGTCATCCCGGAACCCGAGCGCCAAGTTCGCTTCCACGGTGTCTAGCCCGTGATCTTGCAATCCGTAAGCTCGGATTTTGTTAACCAGCCCAATCCCGCGCCCTTCCTGTCGCAAATACAGCACAATCCCCTGTTTTTCTGCAGCAATGGTTTCGAGGGAACTTTGGAGTTGATCGCGGCAATCACAGCGTAATGAGCCAAGCGCGTCCCCCGTCAAGCATTCCGAGTGCAGTCGCGTCAAAACTTCTTCGCCGCCGCACACATCCCCGTGCACGATGGCTACATGCTCTTTATTGTCCCGATTATTCCGAAACGCAACAATTTGAAAGTCGCCGAAGCGAGTAGGCAGATCTGCGATCGCCGCGATCCGCACGCAGATGTCCTCACCGAAACTATCACACTCATGCTCGCGATTTTCGTCGAGCAGGTCCTTGATTTGAGATTTACTGATTGTCACCGAATGCTCCTTGTCACCGTCTAACTTAGGGCCATTTGATACACCGGGAAAGCTTCACCTGTACGTTTGAAGCCTGCCCGTTCATAAAGCCCCAGAGAGGGTGTATTGATGTCTTGAGTGTTCACACTTAGTCTGTGCTCTTGGTTTGCGCTTGTGCGCTCTTGCAGATCGGCTACTAAAGACAACGCAAAATGGCGCCCCTGGTAATCGGGGTGTACTGCCAGCCGGGCTAAATGCAGGCCCTGACTGCTCATTGTGCTGATCTGGTAGGCAACTACCCGGCCGTCAACCTCTACGACGGTTGCCACAGCCGCCTGCTCCAGTGCTAGATGAATGGTTTCTTTCGAATTTTGCCAGAGGGCAGGAAAGCTCGAACGATCTACATCAAACACAGACGCTATGTCATTGTCTCGCATTACCCGCATAGCCGTTTGGCTGCCCCTATCCTCAATGGCAGATTTTCCATTGCTCGGATGCCAATCAAGCACCACCACATCGTGCGTGTGCTCAAAATTACTTTTAGACAATATATTCTGGATCCAACCCTGAACCGGGATTGCCACCACTTCCTCGGCTTTGCCAGCCAGCTTCTCCAGCGCTGCTGGCCAGAGCAGTCTCCAAGCATTTTCTGGCTCCTCCCGCGTGCCAACCGCAAACAGCCGCAGCCAGGCCACTCGTGAAGGATCTGGGGGGCAGGCCAGCGCAGCCGATAGCCGGCCTGATCGTTCGCCAACCAGAAAGGGAGATTTTCCCAGCCAATCCAGGGGGCGCCGCCAATCCAGGTGCCGGTGCACATAAGTTTCAAAATGCAGCAAATTGGTTAACTGGCTGCGGTCTTCCTCCTCTGCCTGGCGCAAAGTGAGGACGGCGGGAGTCAACATCGCCCGCATTATATCGGAAGGCTTTCTAAAGCCTCCCATGCTAATCAATATTCTTAGTGCTACCGATTTGAGATTTCGAGCAATCCCTCAGCCAGCGCTTTCAGCCGTTCCGGCGACATGGCGCTTAGCTTTTGGGCCATTTCCAGGTAGATCTCGTTCTCGGGGTCAGAGGCAAAATCTTGCAGCTTTTTCGGCAGTTGAAGAAATCCACTCACCGCATCCCGCTGCGCCAGCCAATCCCCCAGCTTTCCCGATTTAGCGCCGAATTGCTCTACGCGATAGCCCAAAGTCTCGGCCAATAGCTCCAGTTCCGGGATCGGCGCTGGGCTTTCCCCATTTTCATAGCGCCGAATTCGGCTGGCCGAGATTCCCGTCCGCTTGGCCAAATCCTTCTGGCTTAGGCTGCCTTCATTACGAGCCTGCCGCAAAGTGGCCCCGATGGTGCGATTTCGCTGCTCAATGAGCGTGTCCGCCTCCAGATTTTCACTGGGGTGGGCTTGCTCCGAAACGATTTCTGTGCGCCAGAAATGGCCGATCGGAGTATCCAGAAAGTAGGCCAACAATTCCAGTTCGGGTAGTGAAGGTGGGCGTAATCCTCGCTCGATAGACGATATCCGTCCGCCTGAAGCCCCAATAATGTCCCCAAGTTCCTTCATGGATTTCCCCATTGCTACGCGCGCATCCCGCAGGAGTACACCCAATATCTTGCCCCGTATTTCAATTGCTTGTTCTTGGCTCATAATGGCTCGTTTTGTAAGTTAACTATCGGGATTATAGCAAGGTCTTTGGCACAGGTTCTATTTTGCTTTGCGTTCCATCACATAGGCTCGTTATACATCGGGAGTTTCAAGGGCCTTTGAGTCATCTTGTGTCACCCAAATTACCTCGAGTCGGTTAATGGCCAAAAATCCGGATTTAAAAAGCAGCGTCATTCCGTTAATATCAAGAACGGTCACATCAGTCATCGCAACAAATGCATCCGAAGTGTTTAGCGCGTCCTTAATGCGTTCGTTTTCCCGAACGTGAATGTTGCCATGAATCCTATTCGTTTGTGTCTGAATAATAACTGGTTGCTTTTCCGTATGAACAACAAAACCTGATCCTCTCCCCACGTTGCCTTCGGCCATAAGCCCTCTCCTTTTTCGCGAACGACTATGGCATTATATATCCAGCCCCCGATCTTGTCTGAATAAGTTTGGGTCGTTTTGGATCAGTTTCCAGCTTTTGGCGCAATCGTGAGATACTCACCCAGAGGATTTCTTTCTCATCTTTATATTCTTCCCCCCAAACGCCCTCTAAAAGTTTCTCTGCCGTGAGCGTTTCTCCAGCGTTGCGCGCGAATTCCAAAAGCAGCCGATACTCAGTGGACGAAAGCGAAATTTGCTCACCACGGTACCTCACCTCGGCGCGCGCCAGGTCAATTTCCAACTCCCCGTGCTTCAACACGCTTTCGTTTGACTCAGCCGCGCTAGCCCGCGCCCGACGCAACACGGCGTGTACCCTCGCCAGCAATTCATTGGCCGAGAAGGGCTTGACGATATAGTCATCCGCGCCCAAATTCAACCCCTGCACTCGATGTTCTTCGTTTCCTTTGGCCGTAAGCATAATCAGCGGCACGTTGGAGAATTCTCGGATGCGCTCACAAGCTTCAAACCCGTCCATTTCAGGCATCATGACATCCAGCAGAACCAGGTCAGGCTTTTCGTCGGCTGCTTTTTGCACCGCCTCATTGCCGTTTGTGCCAGTCAGAACCTCAAAACCCTCGGTGAGCAAATTGGCTTCAACCAATCGCACAAACCGGGGCTCATCATCCACAACCAAAACTCGAATGGTCATTGTCCCTCCTGCGCTTGTTGGGGTGCTAGTTGTTTGGGGAGTTGCACCGTGAAGGTTGTTCCTGATCCCACTTTTGAGACCACATCCACGCGGCCTTCATGAGCCTGGATAATCTGGTGGCAGATGTAAAGCCCCAATCCGCTGCCCCGCACAGTTTCTCTCGGTTCCGGGACCCGATAAAACCGCTTGAACACCTGGTCTAGGTGCTCCGCAGCGATTCCTGGGCCGCTGTCTGCCACTCGGATAAAAACCCGCTCGTTATCCTCCTCAACCTCGATCCGCACCCGGCTGTTGGCCGCGTATTTGGCCGCGTTGCTCACCAGATTCTCCATCACTTGGGATAAACGGATCGGGTCCGCCCATACATGGGTTTCGTTTTCCGGGGTTATTACGTCGATTTGTATTTGAGGATAATGCGATTGCCAGCGATCAAGCAATTCGCCAATCAGCGTTTCCATTTCCACATCCTGCAATTCCATTTCAAGAATCCCTGATTGCAGGCGGGAAGAATCAATCAAATTGTTAACCAGATTGCCAAGATGGTCTGTTTCCTCGTCTATCACGCTGAGGAATTCCCTGCTCTCAGCTTTGTTCCAATCCGCATCCTGCCGCAGTAGGGTTGTTGCGTAGCCCTTGATAAAGCCCAATGGCGTCTTCAATTCATGCGAAACCGTCGCGAGGAAATCAGATTGCAGTTCCCCAAGGCGCCGCCCCGCCTCCAAATTGGCGATCCGCTCCACCATCCGTTGGTGTTCAAGAACTTGGCTCACATGCGCCGCAATGAATTCAGCCAGGTTGATCTGTTCGTCGGTATACGCCGGACCGCCAAAGCGAATAAACACCAACGCCCCGAGGGTTTTCCCGCCCACCGTAAGGGGTTGTCCCAAATAAAATCCCTGATCCAGGCGATCGGCATCTGGATCAGGCGCTGGCTCCTTAAGAAAGATTTCTCCCGATTCAAAGGCTTCCTTGGCGGCTAAATCACCCCAGGCAAGCTCTTCAGCCACCGCCCGCCCGCGTCCAATCGCCCGCGCAAATGCCGGCTCTAGCACCTGGTTGGTCTCGTTTAGCAAATAAAGAATTAGGTTGTCAAAGATGAACACTGGCCGCGACAGGCGCACAATCTCGGCCAGCGCCTTATCGAATTCCAATGTCTCAACAATTACTCGGCTGATCGCGTAGACAGCTTTAAGTTCCTCAAGTTGCAGGGCTCCGGTATTTTTGTTCGAGCGCTTCACAGCTAGCCCTTGGCGAGTGGCAGGGAAAAGCTAATCCGCGTTCCCTTGCCGGCATGCGATTCGATAGACAATTTTGCCCCGTGAGAGTCAATAATTCGCTTTGCCAGGGTAAGCCCCAGTCCTGCGCCCCCGTATTTGCGCGTCGATGAGCCATCGATTTGGTAAAAAGGCTCGAAGATTTCATGGATCTTGTTTTCTGCGATCCCGATCCCTGAATCAGAAACCGACATTTCAACGCGCCCATCAACTTCCCGTGCCGCAATTTGCACCTTGCCGCCCTTGCTGTTAAATTTAATAGAATTATCAACCAATTGAGTCAGCGCCCAGTCGAGCTTTTCAGGATCGATGTAAACGCTGGGAAGTGATCTCGGCACGCTTTGCAACAATTCGATCTCCGCATCCAGCGCCTTTTTTTGCGAGCGCTGAACGATGTTTTCGACCAGCGGATTTAACGGTGTGGCTTGGGGCTGTAGCGGCAGGGCCTCCTCTGAGTCAAACGAAAGGAACAGCAGGTTGTCAATCAGTGAACCCAGTCGCAAATAGGATTTTTTGAGTACATCCACGGCTCGTCGTTGTTCATCGGAGAGGGGCCCCAGCGCTTCCTCGTCGAGCAGGTCAATATAGCCAACCATGTGCGCTAGCGGCGTGCGCAATTCATGAGACATGTTGGCAATGAAATCACTCTTCAATCGGTTGAGTTCTGTGAGCTTTTCAAGCGCCTCTTGCAGTTCCTGAGTTCGCTCTTCCACGCGCCGTTCAAGTTGCTCATTGCTTTTCTTTAAAGCATCCTGAAGTTGCGCAATTTGCTCCGTGATGGTTTGGTCCAGGGTAGGGCGATCGATGAATTTTAAGTCAAGCAGCGCCTCGCCGAGCAGCAACTGCTTGCCTGCTTGGCCTTCTGTCTTCTGGTACGCCAGCGCCTGAGCAAGTTGTTCCCTGCTCAACAAGTCCTTCTCAACTAGGCGATCCCCAAGACGCGGGACAAGCACCTCTGGAGTTAAAGACGAACTGGTCGCCCCACTAGGGAAAACAAATTCGTCAGCTTTTGCAGTCACGTCTTCCTTGGCCCTCATTTTTCCACTGATTTCGAGGTTGCATATGCCAAACGCCGGCTAGAACTTACCAATTTTCGACAAGTTTTTGCCCTGGAGCGTATCGGTACCTAATGAGTATACAGCACTTGCTTGGCCGACTGGGCAGTACATTTTTCCCACCTACACAACAACAAGTGCCCCTGTGAAGCGGTACGAAAAGTGCCCTCACGGTATAATTAAGAGCCGCTCAAAACCGGGCGCGTTATTCAATATTTTTGCTATTGAAGGGTTCCAGAATGTCAATTGGATCAGTCCAGCCTGTAGATATTGGCGATCAAATGCGCTCCGCCTATCTCGATTACGCCATGAGCGTGATCGTATCTCGCGCCCTGCCGGATGCCCGCGATGGCCTCAAGCCGGTCCACCGCCGCATCCTCTACGCCATGCACGATATGGGCCTGCGCTCCAACGGCTCACATAAGAAATCGGCTCGTATCGTCGGTGAGGTGCTTGGTAAATACCATCCCCACAGCGACCAGGCCGTCTACGATGCAATGGCCCGTATGGCTCAGGAATTCTCAATGCGCTACACGCTGGTGGATGGCCAGGGCAACTTTGGCTCCATTGGCGGAGATCCCCCAGCCGCCATGCGTTACACGGAGGCACGCCTAGACCCTTACGCCGAAGAATTGCTTGTCGATATCGACAAAGATACCGTTAATTTTGGCGAGAATTTTGACGCATCGCTAAGAGAACCGCTCGTTCTCCCCAGCCGTTTGCCCAACCTACTGCTAAATGGCTCATCCGGGATTGCCGTGGGCATGGCCACCAACATCCCGCCGCACAATCTCCCCGAACTGGTCAAAGCCCTTCAGCACATGATCGATAATTACAGCAAGATCGACGATATTACTGGGGAAGACCTGCTTAAATTTGTGGTCGGCCCCGATTTTCCCACGGGCGGCATCATTGTCGGCACCGAAGGCATCCGCGATCTATATAGCAAAGGCAAAGGCCAATTGCTGATGCGCGCCAAAACGCACATCGAGGAAGGCACCCGCGGCCGCTATCGCCTGGTCATCAAAGAAATCCCTTATCAGATCAACCTTACCAACCTTATTGAGCGCATTGCCGAGTTGGTGCGCTCAGGCCGCATTGATGGCATCGCCGATCTGCGCGATGAGTCAGATCGCAATGGCCTTAGCATCGTGCTGGATTTGAAGGCCGGTGCCCAGCCGTTGATGGTGCTTAACCGCCTTTACAAATACACCCCCCTGCAGAGCACCTTTGGCGCCCAGATGCTTGCGCTTGTGGATGGCGAACCCCGGCTCCTTTCACTGAAACGCGCCCTCCAGATTTTCATCGAACATCGCCAGGAGGTCATCACCCGCCGTTCCAAGTTCGAACTGGAAAAAGCCCAGGCGCGCCTCCACATCCTGGATGGCTTGCTTATTGCCTTGGCCAACCTCGATAAGGTCATCAAAACCATTCGCGAATCCGAGGATGCCGACGCTGCCAAAGAAGCTTTGATGAGTGGCTTCAAGCTTTCCGATAAGCAAGCGCAAGCCATCTTGGATATGCAACTGCGGCGTTTGGCAGCCCTTGAGCGTCAGAAAATTGAAGACGAGCACAAGGAAGTTACAAAGCGCATCGCCTTCCTTGAAGATCTAATCGCCAGCCCCAAGAAAATTCTCGGCGTTATCCGCAAAGATCTCACTGAATTGGGAGAAAAATACGGTGATGAGCGCAAAACCTTCATTGATATTGAAGGCTCGAACGATCTCAGCGAGGAAAAACTCGTTGCGGATGAAGCCGTACTCGTCAGCATCACAGAAAAGGGCTACGTCAAGCGCGTGGTGGCCAAGAGTTTCCGTGCCCAAAATCGGGGTGGGGTGGGCATCAAAGGCCACGCCACCAAAGATGAGGATGAAGTACTCATTCTGGTTCCAGCCCGCACCTTGGATACCATCCTCTTCTTCTCCGACCGCGGCAAGGTCTATTCGGAACGCGTTTTCCGCATCCCCGATGCCGACCGAACGGCCCGTGGCGTTCCCATCGTCAACGTGCTAAACATGAGTTCCAATGAAACCATCACGGCTGCCGTTGTCGTAGCCGATTTCAAACAGGCCAATTTCTGCACGATGGCCACTCGCAAAGGCAAGATTAAGCGCGTCGCTCTTGAAGAATTTGAGGCAGTTCGCCCTTCGGGCCTGATTGCGATGGGCCTGGCCAGCGACGACGCCCTCGGCTGGGTCAGCCTCACCAGCGGCAAGAACGACATCATCCTGGTCACTGAACTTGGCAAAGCCCTCCGCTACGCCGAAGACAATGTCCGCGCGATGGGCCGCCCGGCTGCTGGCGTCAAAGCCATTACTATGAAGAAGGGTGACGCCCTTACCAGCATGGAGGTTATCGAAAAGGGCGGCGATTTGCTTGTCATTGGAGCTAATGGCATTGGCAAGCGCACGCCCCTGGACGAGTACCCGGCGAAGGGGCGCGCCACTGGCGGCGTACTCACCACGGATGCCAAAGCCCTGAAAAAAGTCGGTCGCATCGCCGTGGCTCGCGTGGTTCAGAAGGCGGATGAAGTTACCATTATGTCCACCAACGGCGTGGTTATCCGCACCAAAGTCAACGAGATCAAACAGGCGGGTCGCGCCACGATGGGCGTTCGCTTGATGAACTTGGGTAAGGGCGATAGTGTCGCCACTGTGGCCCGCATTGCAGCCGCTGATTTAGAGCGTGTCGGCCTGGCTCAGGATAATGGCGACAAGCCCAAAAAATAATCTCCTCAGAAACAATAAAAGACCAGCTTCGCGCTGGTCTTTTTGCTTAATAATCTTGCTTTAGAAAGCTACGGATCCAGTAATCAGCAGGCAAAAGGCCCCGGCAATCACGACTAAGAAGAACATCATCAGGGAAATGATTATGCGTTGCCCCGCAGTCATCCCCAGAAAGCCGTAGGCGCTATCCCTGTCCAACTCAAACACGTCCTCAGTCGCCTCAATTTCGTTGAGGAAACTGGCCGTATCTTCATCGTCCTTCAAAAAATCATCCAACATAATGCCTCCAGCAGCTTAACAGTGTAGCTCAGTTACTCTCAGTAGGGCGCACCCGCAGCGGCCCAATTTCGCCGACCCGAAACGATTGGGTCTCCCCGCCCCCGATGTCCAATCGCAATTTCCCTTTCGGGCCCAGCCCCAATATTCGACCTTCGATTGCCTGCTCTTCAACGCCTTGCAATTGGACTGCTTGACCTCGAAAAGCCAGCCGCCTTTCCCAGGCAGCAATAAAATCAGGGGTTTCAAGGCGTTCTATCCAGCCAACCAGACGTTCGAGTGTGGCGCTCAGTACAGCCAATCGGTCCACCGGCTCCCCGATTGCGGCCTCCAGGCTTGTGGCCGGAAACGTCAAGTCCGCTTCGGGGGGCACTGAATTACGTGCAATATTAATGCCAATTCCCAGAATCAGGGCCTGCAACCGTGCTCCGCTCCAATGCGCTTCGGCCAAAACGCCACAGAATTTTTTTCCCCTAACCAAAACATCATTTGGCCATTTGATCTCGGTCTTTGCTCCCAGCAGGGCTTCCACCGCCTCAGCCACGGCCAGCGCCCCCAGTCCGCTTGCCAGCCCCAAGTCCTCCACCTCGCGCACGGGCATTCCCGGCACCAGCACGCTAAACGCCAGCGCCGAACCGGGTGGCGTATGCCAGCTACGCCCCGCACGGCCTCTCCCCTTGGTTTGCTCATTGGCTACCGCAAGGCACATCCCTTCGGCTCCTCCGTTGGCCCATTCCCCCACCACGTCGTTTGTGGATCCCACCTGGTCAAAATAGGCTATCTTGCTGAATGGCAGCCCCTCGAGTGCTTCCTGTAACCGCTTTTCGTCCATGCCCTCATTTTACTATCGTGGCCTCATTGCCGTGCTGGACGAATTTTTATCCCCCTGTTATACTCTTGCGGCGCTCGCTTTCGCGGGCGCGTTGTCTGCAAATCACAAGCGCAGGCAAAATCACACACGCAGCCAGACTAGCGGTGCGTGCCGGCAAATGCCTGTCGCCGCTGGGATGAAGGTTGCGGAGGAAAAAAACGCAAGGAGTTTTTAATGGCCAAAGTAGATATGAAGGCCCTGCTTGAAGCTGGGGTGCACTTCGGGCACCGTACCCAGAAGTGGGATCCCAAGATGCGGCCTTACATTTTCACCGAACGCAACGGCATTCACATTATTGATTTGGAACAAACCGCTAAGGCATTGGATAGCGCCTATGTGCTGGTGCGTGATCTAGTCGCCGATGGCGGCGTCGTGCTCTTCGCTGGCACCAAGCGCCAGGCTGTCGAAACCATCGAAGTCGAAGCCCAACGCGCTGAAATGCCTTATGTGACTGTCCGCTGGTTGGGAGGCATGCTCACCAATTGGCAGACCATGCGCCAGCGCATCAACGAATTGGAACGCTTGGAACGTATGCGCGAGCGTGGCGAATTCGAATTGCTCACTAAACGCGAAGCGCTTTCGCTGACTCGCCAAATCGAAAAGCTCGAAGATCGCTTCGGCGGTATCCGCGATATCAATCGCCCGCCTGATATGCTGTTTGTTATTGATGTCCGCCGCGAAGAAACCGCTGTCCGCGAAGCCAATATCCTCGGCATCCCGGTTCTCGGTTTGGTGGATACCAATTGCGATCCCACCGTCATTGATTATGTCATCCCCTCCAACGATGATGCCATCCGCGCCATCAAGCTCATGGTCTCTTTCATTGCAGACGCAGTCGTGGAAGGCCGTGCGCTCCGCAAAGACGATGATCAGGAGAAACCCAAGAAGGGTGATAAAGCCACTGGTAAGGCCCGCGGTGCAGCTCAGGAAGATTTGACGGATGAGGATCTTCTCGGTAAAGCCACCCTGGCCAAAGTGGCTAAGGCCCAGGCTGAAGCGGAAGCTGCTGCTGAAGCGGAAGCCAAGGTGAAAGCGGAAAAAGAAGCCGCGATGGCTGAGGCGGAGGAATTGGCTGAGACGGATGAATTAACTGGGGACGAAGAGCTGGCAGAAGAGGAAGTCGCTGCCAAGGAAGAAAGCGTCGAGAAGACGCCGCCCAAGAAGAAAGCCAAAGAAGACGAAGAGGAAGAAAAGGCTGCGAAAGCTGACAAACAGCCGGATGAAGGTCCTTCTACTCGCCGCAAAGTGAGCAGCCTCGAGTTTGGTGATCACACCATCGAACTTCTCGAAGGCGATGGTGTCAACACCGTTAGCCAGCTTCTGAAACGCATTGAAGAAGGTGATGAGGCCATGCTTGCGATCAGTGGCATTGGGCCCAAGGGCCTGGAAGATATCAAAAAGCTGCTCAAGGATGAAGGCTACAAGCTTCCTTGAGTGAGTTGTTTGAGCGAAAGAAAGAATTAAAATGACTGTTTCCGCCGATCAAATTAAAGAACTACGCGAGGCCACTAGTGCTGGCTTCTTGGATTGCCGCAAAGCACTGGAAGAATCCAACGGCGATATGGAGAAGGCCATCGCCTATCTTCGCGAGAAGGGGCTTGCCAAAGCGGCCAAACGCGCCGGCCGCGAAGCCTCGGATGGCATCGTCGAGCTCTATTCGCATGGTGACGGACGCGTCGGTGTCATGGTTGAAGTCAACTGTGAAACGGATTTTGTCGCCCGCTCCGACGCTTTCCGCGAGCTTGCCCACGAAATTGCCCTCCAGATTGCGGCCTCCTCGCCCCTCAGCGTGGATGAAGCCTCAGTGCCCGAGGGTTTGCTTGCCGAAGAACGCGTCATCGCCGAGAAACAAGCCAAAGAAGAGGGCAAGCCCGAGGATGTAACCAAGCGCATCGTGGAAGGACGTATCACCAAATATCTGGACGAAGTTGTTCTGCTGCGCCAGGCCTACATCCGCGATGATGCCAGATCCATTCAGGATTTGATCAATGCAGGTGTGGCCTCACTGGGTGAAAATATCATCGTCCGCCGCTTTGAGCGGTGGGAGCTTGGCGAGCACGTTGACGAGTAAGCATCAACCAAAACGGCCAACCTTCGGTTGGCCGTTTTTTTACCAATTCATGCAAGGAGTTGCTGATGGCCGCAAAAATTAAATACGACCGCGTCCTACTAAAACTCAGCGGTGAGGCGCTGTCTGGGGAGGATGGCTATGGCATCGATCCGCACAAAGCCGAAACCATCGCCCAACGCGCCCGTGAAGTTGTTGAGATGGATATTCAGCTCGCAATCGTGATCGGCGCTGGCAACCTCTGGCGTGGGCGCACTGGTCTTGAGCGCGGTATGGATCGGGCTACAGCCGATTACATGGGGATGCTCGGCACCGTCATGAACGCCCTTGCCCTCATGGACGCCATCGAACGTGCCAATGTCCCCACTCGCGTCCAATCGGCTATCGAGATGCGCGCTGTCGCCGAGCCATACATCCGCCGCCGCGCCATTCGTCATCTCGAAAAGGGCCGCGTCGTCATCTTCGGCGGCGGCACTGGCAATCCCTACTTCTCTACCGACACGGCTGCTGCCCTCCGAGCAATGGAAATCGACGCCAAGGTGCTCATCAAAGCCACCAAAGTCGATGGCATCTATAACGCCGATCCGAAGCACGATCCTAAAGCCATCCGCTTCAACCACCTCAGCTATATTGATGCCCTCAACCTGCGCCTGGATGTCATGGACAGCACGGCGATCTCGCTCTGCATGGAGAACGACCTTCCTGTCCAGGTGCTCAACTTTTGGCAGGAAGATGCTCTCAGGAATGCACTCCAGGGCAAAAAAGTGGGCACCCTGATTAATGCGGGAAAATCCTGATCGCCGACTGGCCAAAGGCTGGCGGCTGCCTGCATGGTAAAATCCCAGTTCTCGCTCCTTGATGCAAGAATTGCGCAGTTGGAGGTCGCTTTGATACCCGAAGTTCTTAAGGAAACAAAAGCCAAGATGCAGGCATCCCTGCAATCGCTGCATGATGATCTTTCCGTGATCCGCACGGGACGTGCCAGTCCCACCCTCGTTGAACGCCTCTCCGTTGAATATTATGGCCAGCCCACTCCTCTTCAACAGTTGGCCTCCATTAGCGTCCCGGAGCCTCGTCAGTTACTCATCCGCCCTTTTGATGCGGGCAGCCTGGGTGATATTGAACGCGCTATCCTAACCTCGGAGCTAGGGCTTACACCCAGCAACGATGGCAAAGTCATTCGATTAAATCTCCCCCAGCTCACCGAAGAGCGCCGCAAAGATTTGGTGCGCGTCGTTCAGGCCCGGGTTGAAGAAGCCCGCATCTCCGTGCGTAACATTCGGCGAGACGCCATCAAGGACCTCCGTGAATTTGAGGAAGAAAAGATGATCGGCGAAGACGAACTCCATCGGGGTGAAGATGAAGTTCAAAAGCTCACCGATAAATACATTCAAGATATCGATTCCACCGGCGAGAATAAAGAAAAAGAAGTTATGGAAGTCTAAGCTCCATGAGCGCGCAGGCTTCTCCCGAACTCCCCGATTCCATTCCTCAGCATATTGCCATTGTGATGGACGGCAACGGCCGTTGGGCGCAGTCACGCGGCTTGCCCCGTCTCGCCGGCCACCGCGCAGGAACTGAGAATCTCCGCAGCATCATTGAAGCTTGCGTTGAATTTGGCGTTAAAGTGCTCACTATATACGCCTTCTCCACTGAAAACTGGTCCCGCCCGGAAAATGAAGTCAGCGGCCTGATGGCTATTTTCGATGAAGTTTTTAATCGCGAACTCGCCGAACTCAATCGTCAAGGCGCCCAATTGCGCCATATTGGTCGGCTGGACGGGATCAAAAAGTCTCTGCAGGATAAAGTCCGCCGCGGCATTGAAAAAACCAAAAATAACGACCGCCTCATCCTCAACGTGGCCTTTAATTACGGTGGCCGTGATGAGATTGTTCATGCTATCAGGACTATGCTCAAAGAAGGCGTTGATCCAGCCGATGTGAATGAGCAGCTTGTTTCGCAGTATCTCTATACCAAAGATGTCCCTGATCCAGATCTTATTATCCGCACCTCGGGCGAGCACCGCTTTAGCAATTTCCTCATCTGGCAGGCAGCCTACGCCGAGTGGGTATTTCCTGAAACCTTTTGGCCGGATTTTGGTCGCGAGGAACTGCTCGCCGCCATCCAGGAATATGGCCACCGCGAGCGCCGCTATGGTCGCGTCCTCGAAAAAGGCTAATCTATGTTGAGTCAGCGTGTTCTGGTCGCTGCCTTGCTCTTGCCCTTAGGCATTATCGCTATCCTGCTCGGTGGCCTGTGGTTTGTCCTGCTCGTTGCCCTTATCCTTGGCCTCGCGGCCTGGGAGTTTGCCGGCTTGTTTCGCAGCGGCGGCTTTGCCCCTTCAGGCCCCCTGATCCTAATTGGGGTACTTGCCCTTGTCGCTGCCCGCTTCTTCGCCGGTTTTGCCTACGACCCCTGGCTCGTTCCGCTCCTCATTCTCACCAGCATGAAGATCCACCTCTTTGATTTTGAGCGCGGCCGCGATCAGGCCGCCACAGATTTCGCCCTTACCCTGGCCGGTATCCTTTATTTCGGAGTCCTCGGTTCTTTCATGCTGCTTCTCCGCCAGCTTGAGCATGGCCAGTGGTGGCTTTTGCTTACCCTGCCTGCCGTCTGGATCGCCGATTCGGCAGCCTATTTCCTGGGTACTCGCTATGGTCGCAACAAGATGGCTCCTCGCCTAAGTCCTAAGAAAAGTTGGCAGGGCTATTTTGCGGGAGTCCTTTTTGGTGCAATCGGCGCCCCCTTGTTGCTGCTTCTTTACCGCCAGTGGGGCCTGCCCGCCGGCCTTGGTTTCTCCCTCGCAAATGCCGCCATTCTGGGTTTGGCAATGGGCCTTTTTCCAACGCTTGGCGATTTGGGTGAGAGCATGATCAAACGTCAGGTCGGTGTCAAGGATTCGGGCACTATATTGCCGGGTCACGGTGGCATGTTTGATCGCATTGATTCCTGGCTCTGGGCGCTGCCCGTGGCCTACTTTTTGATTACCGGCGTATTCCTACGCTAACCTTGAAGGAGTTTCTGAATGGCTGATCGCAGACCCTCGCGCAACTTGGCGATGGAACTCGTCCGTGTCACCGAGGCTGCCGCGCTGGGCGCCGCTCGTTTTATGGGGCGTGGCGACAAGGAAGGCGGGGATCAGGCCGCTGTGGATGGCATGCGCCTCGTGCTCAACTCCATCAATATGAAGGCCGTCGTTGTCATCGGAGAAGGCGAAAAAGATGAAGCGCCGATGCTCTACAATGGAGAAGTGCTTGGTGCGGGTGGTTCACCCGAAATGGATATCGCCGTGGACCCTATTGATGGCACTCGGCCTCTTGCCGAAGGTCGCCTCAATTCCATCGCAACCGTTGCTGTTGCCCCGCGCGGCACGATGTACGATCCCGGCCCCTTTGTATACATGAATAAGATTGCGGTGGGGCCTGCTTGCAAGGGCATGATTGATATTGAAAAGCCTATTGAAGATAACCTGCGTAGCATCGCTAAAGGGCTTGGCAAGCGCCAGGAAGATATCACTGTGATCATGCTGGATCGCCCTCGCCACGATGATCTCCGCGCCGAAGTGCGCCGTTGCGGCGCACGCCTACGTCTCATCGATGATGGTGATGTGGCTGGAGCTCTGATGACCGCCCTTCCTGATTCGGGCATTGATGTGCTTCTTGGCATTGGTGGCACCCCCGAGGGTGTCCTCGCCGCCTGTGCTTTGCGCGCGATGGGTGGTGAAATTCAGGGCAAGCTCTACGCCCGCAACGATGAAGAACTCGCTCTTGGCCGCGAAATGGGCTACGACTTCGATAGTGTCATCACGATGGACGGTCTGGTTTCTTCCGAAGATGTTTTCTTTGCCGCCACGGGCATCACGGATGGCGAACTGCTTGATGGCGTCAAATACACGTCAGGCGGCGCACGTACGCACAGCCTCGTAGTGCGCGGTGCCACCGGGACTGTTCGCCAAGTAATGGCCACCCACAGTTTGGAGAAACTGAAGTCCATCAGCGCCCTGGATTACTAAGCCCCGAGGAGTTCCATGTCTGCCAAAGAAACCAAATTGCATGGCGATGTCTATTACCCGTCGGATGAAATTGTCGCCCAGGCCAACCTCCCCGATTGGGGAAAGGCCGCCACCGCCGCGCTCAAGGATTTGCCTAGCTTTTGGGAACAGGAAGCCCAAAACCTGGAATGGTTCAAGCCCTGGGAGAAAGTCCTCGACGATTCAAACAAGCCCTTTTTCAAATGGTTCACTGGCGCCCAGGTCAATATTGTCCACAATTGCATTGATCGCCATCTAAAAACCAGTCCCAAGAACAAGCTTGCCCTCATCTGGGAGAGCGAAGATGGCCAGCTCCACAAAACCTATTCGTTCTTTGCCATGAATCGCGAAGTATCTCGCATGGCCAACATCATCAAATCAATGGGCGTCCGCAAAGGCGATCGCGTTACCATCTATATGGGTCGCGTGCCCGAGATAATGTTTGCCATGCTCGCCTGCGCTAAAGTCGGGGCTATTCATTCCGTAGTCTTCGGCGGATTTTCCGTGGATGCCCTTCGTGATCGCATCCAGGATAGTGAATCAAAATTGGTCATTACCTGTGATGGCGGCTACCAGAATGGCAAATTAATCGAACTCAAACGCATTTGCGACGACGCCGTTGAGCAGTCCCCAAGTGTCGAAAATGTCCTCGTCGTACAGCGCACGGATCACGGCGTTGCCATGAATGAAACTCGTGACCACTGGTACCACGAGCTGCTCGAAACTCCCGTGGCCAAAGATCGTTGTGAAACCGAAGTGATGGACGCCGAGGATCCGCTTTTTATCCTTTACACCTCCGGCTCCACCGGCAAGCCCAAAGCCATCCTCCACACCCACGGGGGCTATATGGTTGGAACCTACACCACCCTCAAGTATGTTTTCGACCTCAAAGATGAAGATCGCTGGTGGTGCGCAGCCGACCCCGGTTGGATCACTGGCCACTCGTATATCGTCTATGGCCCATTGCTTAACGGCGCCACCAGCTTTATGTACGAAGGTGGCCCTACCCATCCGAATCCCGGTCGCTGGTGGCAGCTCATCGAGCGTTACGGCATCACTGTCCTCTATACTGCCCCAACGGCTATCCGCGGCCTGATGCGCTTCGGCGAGGATTGGCCGAACCAATACGATCTATCCTCCTTGCGCCTGCTCGGCTCGGTGGGCGAGCCCATCAACCCCGAGGCCTGGAAGTGGTATTACGATGTCATCGGCCAAAAGAAATGCCCCATTATGGATACATGGTGGCAAACCGAAACCGGCGCCTTCATGATCACGCCCACACCGGTCGTACCCCTCAAACCCGGCTCCGGTACTCGCCCTTTCCTCGGCCAGGAAGCCGAAATTGTGGATGAGGATGGCCATCCGGTCGAGGATAATCAGGAGGGCTACCTGCTGCTCAAAAACCCCTGGCCCTCGATGCTACGTACGATCTATGGCGACCCCGATCGCTACGTGGACCAATATTGGAGCCGTTTCCCGGGCAAATATATGACTGGTGATTCTGCCAGGCGTGACGAGGATGGCTACTACTGGATTATCGGTCGCGTGGACGACGTCATCAAGGTCTCCGGCCACCGTCTGGGTACAGCCGAGATTGAATCGGCGCTGGTTAGCCACCCAATGGTTGCCGAGGCGGCTGCAATCGGATTGCCCCATGAAATCAAGGGGCATGGCATCCATTGTTTTGTGATCCTCAATGAGGGCAATGCGCCCTCCCCGGATTTGGCCGAGGAACTCCGCCAGCATGTTGCCCAGCATCTTGGCCCCATCGTCCGTCCCGAAGAAGTCTCCTTCATCGATAAGCTCCCCAAAACCCGTTCCGGCAAGATCATGCGCCGGGTGTTGAAAGCCCGCGCCCTTGGAGAGCCTGAGGGCGATCTCAGTACGCTTGAAAGCTAATTGATTTGCTGCATTTGACAGTCTTTGGGCGAGATGGTATAGTCTCGCCCGATAAAATTAAATAACCCGAAGTGCAGGGCGCGAGCCTTGCGCAACGCTCTTATCCAGAGAGGTGGAGGGACCGGCCCTTTGAAACCTCGGCAACCGCGTAATGACGGTGCCAACTCCGGCAGAAGGATTCTGGAAGATGAGAGGCGAAATTGAATCAAAATGCCCTCTCACTGCGTGGAAGGGCATTTTTGTTTGGAGGTTTGTATATGAATAGCACCTTCATGGACGCTGAGAAACTGTTGTTTACCTCGGAATCCGTCACCGAAGGCCACCCCGATAAGATGTGCGATCAAATCAGTGACGCCGTCCTGGATGCCTGCCTGGAGCAGGATCCCTACTCCCGCGTCGCCTGCGAAACCGCTGTAAAAACTGGCTTCGTCATGCTGCTTGGTGAAATTACCACCAAAGCCCGGCTAAATTATGATCAATTGGTCCGCTCCGTCGTCAAAGACATTGGCTACACGGATAGCGATTACGGTTTTGATTCAGAGACCTGCGGCGTTCAGGTTGCCATTGCCCAGCAATCCGGCGACATCGCGATGGGCGTGGATAAGGCTCTCGAAGCCAAAGAAGGCGAGATGAGCGAAGCGGATATTGAGGCTGTCGGCGCAGGCGATCAGGGCATGATGTTTGGCTTTGCCTGCAACGAAACCCCCACGCTGATGCCCATGCCCATCTATCTGGCCCACAAGCTCACCCGCCAGCTAAGTGTTAGCCGGAAATCTGGCGATCTCAATTGGCTGCGTCCCGATGGCAAGAGCCAGGTCACCGTGCAATATGAAAAAGGCCAGCCCAAGCGCATTGATTCCGTCCTTATTAGCACCCAGCATTCGGCAGACATTTCTCATGCCGATATTGTTGAAGGGCTCATGGAAGAAGTGATCACCCCCACCTTGCCTGCCGAATTTGTCGACGATAAGTTGAAGGTCTATGTGAATCCCACGGGGCGTTTCGTCATTGGCGGCCCCCAGGGCGATGCCGGCCTCACTGGCCGCAAGATCATCGTGGATACCTACGGTGGCATGGGTCGCCACGGCGGTGGCGCCTTCAGTGGCAAGGATCCCACAAAGGTAGATCGCTCAGCCGCCTATGCCGTGCGCTGGGCAGCCAAGAACGTGGTCGCCGCTGGCCTCGCTGATCGGTGCGAAATCCAGGTCGCCTATGCCATTGGCATGGCTCACCCCTTAAGCGTCAACGTCGAGACTTTCGGCACAGGCAAGATTGCCGATGACAAAATTGCTGCCCTTATCGAAGAGCATTTTGATTTGCGCCCCGGCGCTATCATCCGCGATCTAGACCTCCGCAAGCCCATCTTCCGCCAAACGGCCGCCTACGGGCATTTTGGCCGCGATGATGTATCCTTCCCCTGGGAAGCCACCGATCGCGCCGACGCCCTCAAACAAGCCGCAGGGATCTAAGCCGCGCTTCACCTTAAACAAAAAAGCCCTTCAAACGAAGGGCTTTTTTGTTTCCTTTTGTAATCCGGCCCCCCAGCTAATCCGCCTTGGTTGCTTGCAAATGTTCCTGCACCTTATCATTCATACGGTGCTTGGGCTGAACTCCCACAAAGCGCTCCAACGGTTCGCCATCCTTGAACAGGATCGTGGTTGGCACACTGAAAATCTGGTAGCCGCCCGCAATATCCACTGCGTCATCTACGTCAATCTTTGCGACCAAAATATCGTCACCCCATTCAGCCGCCAATTCTTCCATGATCGGTTCGAGCACTTTGCACGGCGCGCACCACACCGCGCCAAATTCAATCAGCACCGGTTTACTCGCCTTGAGCACATCGTTTTCAAAAGTATCTTTGTTTACTTCGTAGAGTTGGCCCATTCAGCCTCCGGGAATATCTAGGGAATTGAATCCTAGCAATCCGTATTGGCAATGTCAAGCTGAACACTCCCTCATTGACCCCGCCCTACCCACATGATAAAATCGCCCCGCTTTACGGGCGCGTAGCTCAATGGTAGAGCAGTGGCCTTTTAAGCCATTGGTTGAGGGTTCGACTCCCCCCGCGCTCACTCGATTATCCCCCCTAAACGGGGGGATTTTCTTTATATCGAGAGTAGATTACCGATTTTTTGGTGAAGTTTGGGTGAAGTTATTAGTCAGAAACGAGTTGATCCATGACATCCGCTGCTCGATTTTGCATTGCTGGCATGAGATGGCCATACACATCCAAGGTAATGCTCGGCTTTGCATGCCCCAGTCGCTGAGAAGCAACCAGCACATCGACACCGTTATTCAGCATTAGGGAAGCCGCAGTATGGCGTAGATCATGAAATCGGATCTTCGGTAATCCAGCCCTTTTTAGCAACCTCCTAAACTGTTTTATCAAATTA
>QWJF01000050.1 GCA_009391835.1 Chloroflexota bacterium
CTCCATAATGACCATGGGCGGCCTTATTTCGAAGGTCCAGCCAGCCGGTCACCTGCTTCTGCACTAATCCGTTGTAGATGCCACTTTTGGCCAGCTCTGCATTCAGTTGACCAGCGGGTACTGGCACCATGCGACCTTTGCTATCCAATCGCTCCACATCGATGCTGGCATTTTTGCAAAGCGTGCGGAGATTCCCTTCCAGCGTGCTCCCGGCTATGACTGCCGCAGCATCTTGGTAGCCCCCGTCCAAGAGGGAATCCGCCATCTGCAGATAATCGGCGAATACTTCGGCTGTTACGAGACCTTTGATGCTAAATACCCATCCCCCTTCAAGTTCACCTTCGATGACTTTCAATATCTCGATGCCAGAATTCAGATTAGAGTTGTAGCGACCTTCAGTGGTTTTCTCGAATTGCAGGTAATGCGAATGCGAGGGCGAATACACCATTTCGATAAATGACAGCCCTGCTGACCTAAAACCGCGAAGCCGCCCCCAATCCGGTTCATATCTGTCAACGATGTTGCTGCCTAGTTCAATTAACTCGCGAGCTCTTTTAGATAAATCCGCAATGTTCATTTGGTCAACTCATGCCTATTCAAGGGAATCGTTCACGCCGCCTCATCTCTATCGAAAGTGCTTTTGGAGCGGGAGACCGGATTCGAACCGGCGACACCCTGCTTGGAAGGCAGGCACTCTACCGCTGAGTTACTCCCGCTACCACAAAAGAATAGCATAATCTTCCTGTTTATCACACTACTTCTCGCGCCTCCTATAATTGCCCTCGATGGCTGTTTGCAGGCCTAAGCCAGCACAATCCTGTTCCTGATACGTAGTCACACTGCTTCTCATCGGACGACACACGGCGCATTCGGCTTCAAAATTCTTGAGGCTTTCCCGCAATCTGTTTGCACGCGCAATCCACACCAGGCACACCTGGGGGCTAAACCGCTTGTTAAGGGCGTCCTCGACCTTCCGCATACTTACATGCTTCGTTCCAAGTACAGGTAAAGCACCAGTTGGGGTTGCGGGCCAGCCCCCATGCCTGCAGGCGGAGCCTTGCATGAGTGGATTTCGTAATAGGCAGAGGATAAAGGGGTTAGAACAGATAAGTCGACTCATTTTAGCTTAGCGCGAAAGAGTCGATCATTTTCGCCCCAACCAGGCAATGGACCCAATGGGTCTCACTGGTTTGGTGGCGCTGGATAACGTGGAGGGGAATAGCCATGGGCTACGGAAACGGTATCGAGTTAAAGAGGACTTCTCTTTTCTGGTCTCTAATGACTGCAATAGTGGTCTTGGCGGCCGTATTTGTCTATAATGGACCCAATGGTTCTCACTGGTTTGGTGGCGCTGGATCTGGATAACCTGGATAACGTGGAGGGGAATAGTCATGGGCTACGGAAACGGTATCGAGTTAAAGAGGACTTCTCTTTTCTGGTCTCTAATGACTGCAATAGTGGTCTTGGCGGCCGTATTTGCCTATTCGGGTACGGCGGAGGCTCAAACGCCTTCGGGATCCATATCCGGAAAAGTGACCCAGGTTGACGGCACCACAGCAATCGTGGGGGCAGTCATCTTCGTCAGCGACTTCAGTACGGGCGCAGCCGTGGGCAATGCAGCTTCCACGGCGTCGGGCACGTACACCGTCCCTACTCTTGGCACCGGGTCCTACAGGGTCCATGTGAACGCCAAGGCCCAGGGTTATTCTATCGAGTACCACGACGACGTGGCCGATGCCGATAGTGCGACAGCGGTTTCGGTGACGGACACGGTAGATACTCCGAATATCAACTTTACGCCGTCCTCAGGCGGCAGCATCTCCGGTACGGTTTTCCAGACGGACGGCTCGACTCCTATAGCAAACGCCGACGTTTGGGCCGAGGACTTTGGCGGCTCCGGAGAGGGTAGCGGCACCCGAACAGACGGGTCCGGTAATTACACCATTAGCGGTCTGCCCGCAGGCGGCTACAGGGTAGTGTCGGCGTCTGTTGACCAGGGCTACTCAGAAGAGTTCTACAACAACACAGCGGTCTTCGATTCCGCCACTAGCGTAACTGTGACTGCCGACAACACTACGTCCGGCATCGACTTCTCGCTGGCCTCAGGTGGCTCCATTTCCGGCACAGTAACCATAGACGGCGGTGGAAACGCGGCCAACGTTGAGGTCTGGGCAAACTCGTATGACGGTACCGCTGGTGGCAACGGCAGCACGACGGCTGGCGACGGCACCTACACCATTTCGGGTCTTACGGCGGGGGACTACCGTGTGAAGGTCTCCGCCGACGACCAGGGTTACTCCAACGAGTTCTATAACGACACCATGGACTGGTCACTGGCTGCCCGGGTTGCCGTGACGGCCGGCGTGACCACGTCCAGCATCGACTTCTCCCTGGCCTCCGGCGGCACCATCACAGGTAACGTCATTGAAGGTACAGGCGGGGCCGCCGTGGAGAACGCCTGGGTCTGGGCAGAAGCCTACGACTGCTGCGGCGGCAACGGCGCGCAGACGGACACCAACGGCGACTACTCGATCACAGGCCTGAAGGCTGGGGACTATCGCGTGAAGGTCTCCGCCTACGACCAGGGTTACTCCAACGAGTTCTATAACGACACCACGGACTGGTCACTGGCTGCCCGGGTTACGGTAAGTTCCAGCTCGACCACGGCTAGCATAGACTTTTCGCTGGCTTCAGGCGGCTCGGTTTCCGGTACCGTGTACCAGTCAAACGGCAGTACGCCTTTGGCTGATGCATGGGTCTGGGCCGAGGACTACGACTGCTGCGGCGGCAACGGCGCGCAGACGGACACCAACGGCACATACACCATCTCAGGACTGGCAGCAGGAAATTACCGCGTTCAGGTTTACGCGGACGACCGGGGCTACGCCAGCGAATTCTACAACGACAAGACAGACTGGGCTCTGGCCGATAGTGTTGCCGTAACATCCGGCGTAACTACTTCCAGCATAGACTTTACACTGTCAACGGGCGGGTCCATATCTGGCACGGTTTTCCAGAGCGACGGCACTACGCCGCTGGCTAACGCCGACGTGTGGGCGGACGCATACGACTGCTGCGGCGGTGGAAGCGGCACACAATCAGCCTCCGACGGCACGTACACTATTACAGGCTTAGGCGCAGGCGACTATCGCGTGCAGGTTTTCGTGCCCAGCTCATCTTACGCGGGTGAGTTCTACAACAATACGAAGAACTGGGACGAAGCTGCCAGGGTGACGGTGACTGCCAGCGCAACCACGTCGGGCATCAACTTCACCATGGACTCCGGTGGATCGATTTCCGGCACCATCTTCCAGAGCGACGGCACCACGCCTCTGGCCGACGCTGGCGTTTGGGCAGACGCTTACGACTGCTGCGGGGGCAATGGCACTCGTTCCGCAGCCAATGGCACTTACACAATCTCCGGATTGTCTCCTGGTGACTACCGTGTGCAGGTCCATGTTCCTGGAGGAGCATCGTACGCGGGCGAATTCTATGACAACACCACTGACTGGGACGACGCGGCACGAGTCACCGTCACAGCCAACACCACAACGAGTAGCATAAACTTCTCATTGGATGCCGGTGGTTCCATATCGGGAACCATATACCAGAGTGACGGAACCACGCCTCTCGCCAACGTAGACGTGTGGGCCAACACTTACGACTGCTGTGGCGGCGGCAACGGCGCGCAGACAGCATCCAACGGCACCTATACCATTAATGGGCTGGCCCCAGGCGATTACCGCGTTGAGGTATTCGCCAACGGTCAGGCTTACGCCAGTGAGTTCTATAACAATACGAAGGACTGGTTCCTGGCCGATCGCGTCGCGGTTACGGCCGGAAACACCACCTTTTCCATAGACTTCTCGCTGGATGCCGGTGGTTCCATATCAGGAACCGTAACCAAGACCAGCGACAGCTCAGCTGTGTCCAACGCATGGGTCTGGGCGGAGACGTACGACTGCTGCGGCGGTAACGGCGCACAGACGGACTCGAATGGTAACTACACCATCTCCGGCCTTGCCACTGGAGACTACCGGGTCAATGTGTATCCAGAAGGCCAGGCGCTGGCCAGCGAGTTCTACAACGACACTCAGGACTGGTTTTTGGCCGCCAGGGTCAGCGTGACCTCGGGCCAGACCACCACAGCCATTGACTTCGGACTGGACGGCGGCGGCGGCATCTCCGGAACAGTCACCAGGGACAGCGACGGCTCTCCTGTCGCCGACGTAGACGTGTGGGCGAATGCTTATGACTGCTGCGGCGGTGGCGGAGCGCGCACCGCGTCCGATGGCACATATACCATTCAGGGCATCCCCGCAGGCGACTACCGCGTCGAGGTCAACGTAAACGACAGGGATTCGGGGTTGGCGGGCGAGTTCTACGACAACAAGACTAACTGGGACGAGGCTACATCAGTAACCGTAACGTCCAGCCAGACCACAGCTAACATCAACTTCGGCCTGGCATCTGGTGGTTCGATATCCGGAACGGTATTCGAAGGCGACGGCAGCACGCCTATCGCCGACGCCAACGTCTGGGCCAGCAGCTACGACAACAGTGGCGGCTGGGGCTGGGCCCGAACGGCATCGAACGGCACGTACACCATGAACGGCCTTGCGCCCGGCAATTACCGGGTGGAGGCGGAATCGGACGGGCAGGTCCACGAGCTGTACAACAATACGACTCGATGGGACCTGGCGACGCCTGTGGCGGTTACGGCCAGTACAGATACAAGTAGCATCGATTTCTCGCTGGACTCCGGCGGGTCGGTGACGGGTACTGTTTATCTGCAAGATGGCATCACACCCGTGGCCGGCGCTGAAATTAGCGCTAGCAGCTATAGCGGCACCGGCGGCTGGGGCTGGGCGCAATCTGCCAGCGATGGCACATACACGCTGACGGGCCTCGCTACGGGCAACTATCGCCTGCAGGCCGGGAAGCCACAGGACGGACTGACGTACGTGTTCTACAACGCTCAGACCTCCTGGGACAATGCGGCACAGGTTTCCGTTACATCAGGTGCCACGACCAGTAGTATCGATTTCTCACTGGGCAGCGGCGGGTCAATCTCTGGCACCGTGACCCAGTCCGACGGAACGACCCCTATCGCGAACGCATGGGTCTGGGCCGACACTTATGACTGCTGCAGCGGCGGCAACGGAGCAAACACAGCGGCAGACGGCACGTACACGATTCAGGGCCTCGGCGCTGGAGACTACCGCGTGCAGGTCTATGCTTCCGATCAGGGTTTTACGACCAAATTCTATAACAATACCAGTAGCTGGGACCAGGCCGCCCGTGTAACAGTAACGGCCAGCCAGACGACGGCCAGCATCGACTTCTCGCTGGGCAGCGGTGGCAGCATATCCGGAACGGCTACCCTTAGCGACGGCACCACGCCGGTAATTAACGCATGGGTATGGGCTGAAACCTTCGATTGTTGCGACGGCGGCAACGGATCGCAGACCGACTCTAACGGTAACTACACCATAAATGGCCTGACTCCGGGCGGTTACCGCGTGCAAATCAGCGCCTGGGAACAGGGACTAACTACCCAGTACTACAACAACACTACCGACTGGAATGCGGCAACTCAGGTGTCCGTACAGGCGGATAATACGACGGCGAATATCAACTTTACGATGGCCACAGGCGGAGCCATTTCGGGCTCCGTAATAGAGATCGACGGCATCACCCCTATAGCAAACGCCTGGGTGTGGGCAGACTCTTATGACTGCTGCGGTGGCGGCAACGGAGCGAGCACAGACGTAAATGGCGTTTACACCATTTCAGGGCTGAGCGCAGGGGACTATCGCGTCCAGGTGAATCCTGAGCCGGGACAGGGCTTCATTAACCAGTTCTACAACGACACGAGCGATTGGGGAGATGCGGACAGGGTAGCGGTCACGGCCAGCGCCACAACAGCTAACATCAACTTCCAGTTAGGTGCGGGTGGTTCCATTTCAGGAACCGTCACGGCTGACGCGGGCGGCGGCGCTGTGGCAAACGCATGGGTCTGGGCAGAGACGTTCAACTGCTGCGGCGGCAACGGTGCGCCTACTCAGGCCGATGGCACTTTCATAATAAGCGGCCTCGCCCCCGGCAAATACCGCGTTGGTGTGCACATTGACGACTTCGGGACGGCTCTGGCCGGTGAATTCTACATGGACTCTGACTGGGACGGCGCAGACCCTGTGCCTGTGACGTCCGGCGTGACAACAGCAAATATCGACTTTGGATTGTCGGCTGGAGGCTCCATATCAGGCGTAATAACTAGAGATAGCGACGGAACTCCTGTTGCGGGCGCTGACATCTGGGCCGACAGCATAGTGTGCTGCGGCGGAGGAGGAACGCGTTCCAACTTCGACGGCACGTTCACAATCAGCGGGCTTGCTGCCAACACATACACCGTCAAGGGCGAGGCACCAGAGCAGGGCCTGGCAGGAGAGTATTACAACAACGTTTTCACTTTGGACTTGGCCACGCCCATTTCGGTGACCGCAGGCGCGGACACGCCAGGCATTAACATGGCGCTCGGCCAAGGGTCATCGATACTAGGCACGGTCTTCCAGGCCGACGGCACAACGGCGATTCCGAACGCAATGGTGTTCGCATTCCCGCCAGATGACGACGGCGAAGTGTACTTTACGAAGTCCGATTCGACAGGCCAATACGAGATCATCGGACTGTCGCCGGGCAGCTATGCGGTCGCCGCGGAGGCCGAAGGGTTCGCCGTGGAGCTCTACGGTGGAGGCATCGACATAGCCGCCGCCACACCGGTAGCCATAACAAATGGCGTAGACAGAACTGGAATTAACTTCCAGTTGGATCCAGGTGGGTCCATATCCGGCACAGTCTATGAAGTGGACGGCACAACACCTATCGGATTTGCCAAGGTGATAGCACTGCCCGAGGGCACGCCGTTCCCGCCGAAAAAGGAGCTCTTCTCCGAAATGGCGATGATGGACGGCACGTACGAAATCGCCGGATTACCGGCTGGCAACTACATGGTTTACGCCATCGGGGCGGACTTTGGATACGTGTTCGAGTTCTACAACAACACAGCGGTCTTCGATTCCGCCACTAGCGTACCTGTGACGGCCGGCAACCCGACCAGCAGCATTGATTTCACCCTGGCAAGCGGCGGTAGTATTTCAGGAACCGTCCTCCGAGCGTCAGACGGAACCACGCCAATAAGCGACATGCTAATAATAGCCAAGGACGCAGCAACTGGTCTCTTTACAGGCGACGCGGATACAGAAATGAATGGAACCTACGTTATAAACGGTCTACCTGCGGGTAACTACATAGTGTACTCAGTAGACGACTTCGATCAGGGCTACGTCGATGAGTTCTACAACGGCGTATCTGATGAGGGAGCGGCCACGCAGGTGACCGTGTCAGGCACCAGCGATACGCCAAACATCGATTTCACCCTGGTAGCCAACTCAGTCGAGGGCGAGCCAACAGGCGATGGCGATCAACAAGGCGATGGCGATCAACAAGGCGATGGCGATCAACAAGGCGATGGCGATCAACAAGGCGATGGCGATCAACCAGGCGCTGGCGATCAACCAGGCGATGGCGATCAACAAGGC
>QWJF01000051.1 GCA_009391835.1 Chloroflexota bacterium
CCAGGAGGTGCAGCGGCGCTTGAATGGCCGGCCGCGCGCCGTGCTAGACTACTTGAAACCAGATGAAGTCATCAACGAACTTGTTGCGCTAAAAGTTTGAAACCACCATAAAAAAGCCCCGGCAAATGCCGGGGCTTTGGATTTATCTTACTGGGTTTTTAGCCGCCCAAGTAAGTCTTGAGCGTTTCTTTACTGATGCGGTAGGCATTGCCCAGTTTCTTGGCGGGCAGATCGCCCGATTCAATCGCCGCGATCACATCTTCTTCAGACACTTTAAGCACCGTGGCTGCCTCGCCCGGCGTCATCACATCCGGCATGCCCGCCGCAGCTTCCGCAGCTTTGGCCAGCGTGGTGGCGCCTCTCAGTGCCTCGCCCATCACGTTGCCGATGCCCACGCCCGCGCCGATGCCCGCCGTCAGGCCCGCGCCGCCGCTCGGGTTGTTGGCCGCGTCACGCATGGCGTCGGCTGCCTGCAGTTGCGTGTAGGTGGCCGTATCCAGCAGGCCCATCTCGCGCAGCTCTTCGGCCGATTTCTTCGAGGGCGTCATATTGGCGATTACGAAAGCCTTCAGGATCAAGCCGCGCGCCTCAAAATCATCCTGCACTTTGGCACGCACCCCCGCACCGATTTCTTCCTGGTTGGCGATAATGTCCTGCACGGTGGTGTATTTGCCCTTCATCTCACCGAGCATATCGGAGAGGGTACGCAGTAAACGCGAGCGCAAATCGTTCTCAATCGCCTCCAGGTTGTAGTTACCCTGTTGGCCCACCACCTGGGTCACGAATTGCTGCGGATCACCTATCGCAAATGAGTAAGTGCCGAAGCCCTGCAAGAGCAGCCAACCCAGTCCGATACCCGGAGTCTGCATCACGATGGGTTGCGGTGTGCCCCATTTCTGGTCCAGAAATTCGCGCATCGAGACGAAATACACTTCGGCGGTAAAAGGCGTGCGGTCACCGAAGACTTTGCCAACCAGATCCACCAGCAGCGGGATATTGGCAGTGGCAATCGTATGCCGGCCGGGGCCAAACGTGTCCAGGGCCTTGCCATCCCGGAAAAAGACCGCGCTCTGCGACTCGCGCACTATCACCTGCGAACCGATCCGGAAATCGCCGGAACCACTTTCAGGGAAACGATGGACGAGTTCGTCCTTCATTTCCTGGGGATATTCAATTACGTCAAAAATGCGAGCCATGTTACCTCCTCAGGCTTTCAGTGGCGCTAAGCGCTCTCGCTGGATGTGATCACGCTGGAACGGCTTTCGAAGGCCGCAACTAAATCGCGGCTCAGGCTAACCAGATGGCTCACCGCTGCCGGAAAGCCATCTTCGCCAATCGAGGTTTCCACGTTGTCAATGGCCCGCTCGATTTCATCGGCCTGCTCCAAAAGCATCAGGTCGTATTCATACAATCTGGCCAATTCCTCTTCATTCACTTTGATCGCATCAAAGAAACCAGAATTGCCATAGGCCGCAGTGCGCACCTTGTCCTTGAAGGTCTGGATTTTCATGGCTGCGTTTTCCAACTCGTCCAACGCGTCCAGCTCGCCGTCCGAGGCAAGGTCTTTTTGTAGATCGCTGAGCTTTTTCCAAAGCATTTCATAGCGGTCGGCAATCGATTCACGCAGCAATTTATCGGCAGCACGTCGGTTTTCGCGTTCAATATAGCCGCTAAATCCAGGCAGCTTGCTGGCCAGTTTCTTAAAGGGGTCTTGATCTTCGCTTACTTGGTCAAACAAATCGGACATTTTCTGCTCCTACGCAGGGGGTTGCCATGTCGGGGCCATTATACATGAGGAATCTATGCGAAATATATGCGCCCGGAGCCGCTGGAGCGCCCAAACCGCAATGGTACAATCGCCGAAAATCAACTGATTTGCTCGCAAGGACGCCTGATGACCGAGAAAACCCCACAAGAATTACTCACAAAACTGGACGGCGGCGCGGCCTGGATCAACGACAAGATCGAAATCCAAGACGAGCCATCCGTGCGCAGGCATATCTCCATCCTGGTGGCGGCGGCCGCGCTGGAAGAGGGCGAGAAAGCCGCTTGGGCGCGCTACCTTGTGCGCCTCATCGCCCTAGAACTAGGCGCCATCCCGGCCAGCATCCACGAACTCTACATGGCGCGCGGCCGCGGCGCTGTGCCGCCAAGCTTCACCGTACCGGCCATGAATCTGCGCGCACTGTCTTTTGATGCGGCGCGCGCCGTGTTCCGTATCGCACAGAAGATCAAGGCGGGCGCGTTTGTCTTCGAGATCGCGCGCTCCGAAATTGGCTATACCATGCAGCGCCCCGCCGAATATGCCGCAAATATCCTCGGCGCGGCAATCGCTGAGGGTTATCAGGGGCCGGTTTTCATCCAGGGCGACCATTTCCAGGTGTCGGCGACGCGCTACCAGCAGGACCCGGATACGGAACTAGACACCGTGCGGGCGCTGATCCGCGAAGCGCTGGAGGCGGGCTTCTTCAACATCGATGTGGATACCTCCACGCTGGTGGATTTGAGCAAATCTACGGTTTCTGAGCAGCAGCAGCTCAACGCCAGCCTCAGCGCCATGTTTACCCACTACATCCGCAAGCACGAACCGGATGGGCTGTATGTTTCCGTGGGTGGCGAGATCGGCGAAGTCGGCGGGCGCAATTCCACGGAAGAAGAGTTGCGCGCCTATGTGGAGGCATACCAAAGCTACCTGCCTCCCAAACTGGATGGCCTCAGCAAGATCAGCGTGCAAACCGGCACTTCGCACGGCGGCACCGTGTTGGCAGATGGCTCGGTGGCGGATGTGGCCGTTGATTTTGAGGCGATGCTCACCCTAAGCCGTGTGGCGCGTCTGGATTATGGCACGGCTGGCGCCGTCCAGCATGGGGCTTCCACTCTGCCGGAAAGCGCCTTCGGCAAATTTGTGAAGGCCGAAGCCTGCGAAGTGCATTTGGCGACCAATTTCCAGAATATGCTCTTCGATCGTCTGCCGGATGCCCTGCGAGCCGAGATGTACGATTACCTCGACGAAAAGCATGGAGCGGACCGCAAAGCCGACTATTCCGACGAGCAGTTCTATTACAAAACCCGCAAGAATGCCATCGGCCCCTTCAAGGCGCAGCTCTGGGGCCTTCCAGACGACGTCAAGGGCGAGATCTGCAGCGCCTGGGAAGCTCAGTTCAGTCAGCTTTTCGAACTGCTGGCGATCGCCGATACGCGTAAGTATGTGGACGAATTCGTGAAGGCCCCCAAAATCACACCGGCGCGCTCGGCGTATTTTGGCGAGGACGTGGAACAGGAAGAGGTCGGCGATTTAGCCGACTAGCCCACGACTTTTGACGGACTCCGCTCAATCCCCCGATTCAGCCCGCTACCAATTCATCCCACGTGTGCTGGTTTTCCTGACGCAGGAAGACCAGCTTCTGCTGATTAAGCGCGCCGCCGACCGCCCTCTTTTCCCCGGAAAATACAACGGGCTGGGCGGACACGTGGAGCGGGGCGAATCAGTGCTGGAGGCGGCCCAGCGTGAGGTGCTTGAAGAGAGCGGCCTGTTCATCAGCGATTTATGGTTATGCGCAGTGGTGGCGATTGATATCGGCGAGAATCCCGGGATTCAGATGCACGTCTTTCGCGGAGATGCCCCCTTAGGCGAACTCAAACCCTCAATAGAGGGCGCGCTCGAATGGGTGGATTTCGCTAAGGTTCAGAATCTGGATTTGGTGGAGGATATCCCCACGCTGTTGCCCAAAGTGCTGGCCATGCAGCCGAGCGATGCGCCGCTCTGGGGCTTTTACCAATATGATGCGGATGGCGAACTCAGCATGCGCTTCACCGAGTAGCCTGGCCTACTCGTCGTTTTTCACCCGTTCGTAAAACACCAGCAGCGTTTTCCCGTATTTGCGCTCGTCGAATTGCGACAGGTTCTCTAATTCGAGTGCTTCGTATTCCTTTGGATCAATCTGGACGATTACCCAGGCGTCGTCCACCAACCATTCGGGGGCATGATCCAGCGCTTTGAGCGCCCGGACCCACATACCTTTGTATTGCGGCGGGGCGATGAACACGTAATCGAAGGTACGGTCCACGCGCCCGGCGAGATACAGGAAGGCATCGCCCAGCTTGACTTCGGCCCGCTCGGCGAGCCGCGTGGATTTGAGATTCTCGCGGGTGGTTTCTACGGCGGCGCGATCGCGATCCAGAAAGCGGGCAAATGCGGCTCCCTGGCTGAGGGCTTCAATGCCCACGCTGCCAGTACCGGCAAATAAATCGAGGAAAGCTCCGCCGGGCAGATCTTCTCGAATAATGTTGAACAGGGATTCTTTGGCCCGGTCGGTAATCGGGCGCGTTTTGTCGCCCGGCACCGAAAGCAGTTTGTGGCCGCGCGCTTGCCCGGCGATTACGCGCAATGCAATTAGTCCTTGGGGATGGCGTTGCCGATGCTCACCAGATCCCAGGACCCGGTTTTCATGCGCTCGATGTGGCCGAGCGCCTGCCGGCGCAGCAGCCCCGCGCGCAATTCGTCGTCGCCCAGCACGCCGCTGTCAATCAATTTGATCGCCTGCTTGAATTGCTTGGCGGCATCCTTATCCCGGCCCTGCTCCATCATCACTTGCGCCAAGCCATAGACAGCGTGCACATTTTCGGGATCGCGTTCCAGATATTCGCTAAAGGCGGTTTCGGCATCGCCCAATTTGTGGTTCACACGCAGCGACCAGGCGCGCTCGAGTTGAGGTTTGAGATTTTTTACGTTGCTCTCTGCACTCATCGGTATTCTCCTAATTCCAAAATAAATTCGCTATTTGTGACCAGCGATGCTGGTCTCGGTTTTGGCGCGGCTCAGTCGGTGAGTCTGACGGGCGTTGCCCTCTTCAAAACGGGTGCGCTCGGCGTCTGTTACGAGGTCCAGCGGGGGGACTTCGATTGGCTTGCCATTGTCGTCCAGCGCTACGTAGACGAGGTAGGCGGTGTTGGTGTGGCGGCGCTGCCCGCTCTGCGGGTTTTCGGCGTAGACGGTGACTTCGGCTTCCATCGAGGTGCGCCCTACGCAGCTCACTTCGGAGACAATGGTGATGAGGTCGCCAATGTAGATGGGTTCCTGGAAGGTGAGCCGGTCTACCGCCACGGTAACCACGCGCTGGCGGGAATGGCGCATGCATGCCAGCGCGCCAGCTTCGTCGACCAGTTTCATGATGTGGCCGCCGTGGACGTTGCCCGCTAAATTGGCGTTTTCCGGGTTCATCAGTTGTGAGATGGTGGTGCGCGAGGCGTTCACCGGGCGTGGGTCTAACTTGCTTGCCATTGTTTGCATTATATCGGAGTCTGCCTTCGGCAGGCTTAGGGAGAATGTAAGGTTGGGGAGGAGATAAGATTGGGGGACGATGCGGCGTCGGAGAGGGTATGAGTGAAGCAATGGAAAAATTGATTGTTGCGAAGGGGCCGATGCACCCGGATATGCGTCCGGGGCATGTGCACCACAGCGTGGCCGACCTGGAGCGCCAACTGGCCTTCTACCAGCAAGTGCTGGGCCTGCAATTGCACTGGCGCAAGGGTCTTTCGGCGGGCCTGGGCGTGGGCGGGGCGGACCTGCTGCGCCTGACTCAAATTGAGAACGGGGTGCGCGCGCACGGCGTGACGGGGATGTATCACTTCGCGATCCTGCTGCCGAACCAAGTTGAACTGGCGCGGGCGATTGGGCGGCTGTTCGCCCTGCAGTATCCCAACTCGCCGACGGACCATGTGATGACGAAGACGACTTACCTGGACGATGCGGAGGGCAACAACATCGAGCTGTATGCCGAATCGCCGGAGGACGGGATTTTCGGGATGATGGACGGGCGCTTCGTGGCGGAGCGCGCGGATGGGCGACCGAGCACGGGGCGCGACGCGCTGGACCTGGAGGCGCTCTTCGCCCGGCTGCCCGAGGAGCCGAAACTGGATCAGCGGATGCCGCCGGAGACCCGGCTGGGCCACGTGCATCTTTACGTGGCGGACCTGGACGATTCGCTGCGCTTCTATCACGACATCCTGGGGCTGGACAATATGGGCGTGGCGCGGGATTTCGGGGCGGGCTTTGTTTCGGCGGGCGGCTACCACCACCATATCGGCTTCAACATCTGGCAGGGGCAAGGCGCACGACCCGCGGCGGCGGATGCGCTGGGGCTGCGCTACTTTACGTTGACCCTGCCGAATGAGGCGGAGCTGGAGAAGGTGCTGGGGCGAGTTCGGGCGGCGGGGTTGGAGACGGAGGCGCATGCGGAAGGGACGCTGATTCGGGACCCAAGCGGGATAGCCGTGGTTTTTGGGGCGAGATAGGGATTTTGGATTGCTGGTTTCTGATTGTTGCTTGGGGCCAACAGGCTCGGATGGTGAGCGGGGGAAATTTGGGGATTTGGGGCTGAGGTTCTGGGGGCGAGGATGGGGCTGAACGGCTGAAAATCCAGATATTTCCAGATTGGCCACAGTAGATTGAGAAGTTGGGGGCGGCCGACTTGCAGCTGGGAGCAGCGGGCAAGGGGCGACAAGAAGAACATTCATTCTATTATAGCGCAGGCAAAGATCTTTTGAATAGAACTAGCAAAACCAGATCAATGAAACTAAATAGTGCGCTTTAATTAAGGATACAGGAATTTTAGTAATGAAAGCGATTTATAGGTTGAGCTCATGAGCAATGAACTCCAAGAACCCGACAGCGTTTTTAGCTCGCTGCTTAGTTGGATTTACTCTTTTACTGGCAGTCTCCTTAATTTCTCTCCCAGGATGCACTAGATTTCTCCAATGTCTCAGTTGACCAATCTGGGGACCTGAATCGCTTGGCAAAACTGGAGAAGGGATATTTTGAGCCACTTCCACCAAATTTGCAAGTGTCCAAGAAAGAAGGTCATTTGGTTTGGATGGTTTGTTTTGTACCAAACTCTGGGCAACCAGAATCGCCTGAGCTTCAACAGTTGCATCCCTCGATAGTCTTTCCAATATCAACGCTTCTGCTATTGAGCCAGACAGTATCATGCAAGTTTTTGCTGTTTTATCGATACCACTTGAAATAGCAACATTCAACTCAGCCACGTTTCTCTCAATGATTTTCCTCAGTTCAGGATTAGTAATTTTGCTCATGTCAGGTTCTATCCTGTGCGGCCGATCAATAATCTTAACTCTTTGCCTTAGTTGTGGTCCAGATACAGTCACTGCAGGGGACGCCATAGGGGCTGGAGTTCGCCCTCGCTGGAAATAATTGTAATAGTCAGTACTTGTTTACTGACTAATACTTAAGCCTCGCGATGAGGCTAGTTTTATTGCTGCTATTCCCTTCGGAATATTGAATTCATCAGCTACTTTGCTAATGTGATCATATACAGTTGTCTTGCCAACGCCCAGGTTGTAACTCGTCAGAGGTGATTGGACAAAATTAGCGAAAAAATAGTGGAGACTTTTTAGCCGCAAAAGAGTTAAATAATACAAGGAGAACTCAAATGGCTAAGAAGAAAAGTAATGCGGATTCAACGGTACGGCGGATACGTCGGCAAAC
>QWJF01000052.1 GCA_009391835.1 Chloroflexota bacterium
CCGTGGCTGATTACATGGCGCGGCGGTGCGTGGTCACGCATTGCCTCAATCACATTCGGTGCATCTAAGACCACCAAATTTGCGGGCGCGCCCGCTGCTAACTTGTGCCCCGCCACATTCATCGCGCGCGCTGCCTGTGTTGTGACCATATCGTACAGCGTCTCAATCTCTTGCCGGGTTGTCATCCATAGCAGGTGCGAAGCCAGAAATGCCACCTCCAGCATGTTGTTGCGCCCAAACGGGTAATACGCATCTGAGATGTCGTCCTGCCCCAGGCACACGGTTACGCCCTCTTGCAGCAATTCCTTTACCCGGGCATGCAGCGGACCGGTGTGCGGGTCGCTTACCACTGCCATGTCCGCGCGTTTCAGCAGCGCAGCCAGCTTTTGAAAGTAGGGTTGTGGGTAGAGCGCCATTGCCCGGGCGTGGTGGGCCAGTGCGCGCCCCTGCCAGCCGCGCCGAAATGCCTCCACGGCCAGTGCCTCCACAGAACGCAAACCAGGGTCGCCGGCATCATCCACCAGCATGGATACATCCTTGTTGTATTTCTGGGCAAGGTCAAATACCGCGCGCACATGCTGTTGCAGGTCGGCTTCGGTGTATTCAATCCACGGAATTCCACCAACCACATCCGCACCGGCGTCCATGGCCTGGTGCATTAGTTCGTTCGCGCCGGGCTCGCGCACCAAACCGTCCTGTGCAAAGGCACACACCTGAATTGCCACGATGCCCTTGAATTCCTCGCGTGCCCGGATCAGCGCCCGCACGCCCTCAAGCCGGGCTTTGTTGTCCACATCCGCAAAAGCCCGGATGTGCGTGTTTCCATGCATGGCTGCAAGCGCCACAGCCCGGCGCACATTTTTGATGATCCAACTTTCACTGTAGTGCTGCTTCACGTTTGCTGCCAGCTCAATGGTGTTCATCGCCTTGCCCATGCCCGCGGCGTGATAGCCGGTGAGCAGCTGGTCGTCCAGCATCTCGCGTGTGTACACCTTACAAAGGTGCAGATGCGGGTTTACAAAAGATTCGCTCACCAAGCCGCCCTGCGCATCCAGATCTGCGGCGCTGCCGGCAGATAGCTGCGCTTCAATCGCGGCTATCTTGCCGGAGGTTATGCCAATATCCACCAGCTCTTCCAGATTGCCACGCAAGCGCGCGTGGTGAATAACAATTTCATATTGATTGGGCATCAAGGCATCCTTTTTACGCTTTGGGCTGCGGGCATTGCGGATTTAGCATAGATCAGCAATGGACCGCCGATAGTTTGATGGACAACACAAGGCTTGCAGCCGGCAGAAAGCACTGCTGCCCGGGTGTAAGCCCGATCCGGCGCGGGCGCTGCCCCACCGTTTGCATCCGCAGAGAGTATTAGAAGGGATCAGGTACGCCCCTGATCCCTTCGTGCGCTAATTAAATTAGTCTACAGCTGGTGGTTCCACCAGTACAAAAATCAGATTGATCAGGATGCCAAGCACAGCCGCGGTGGCGATGGCCGGCAATCCCTGCGGAAAGATTCCCTGCAGAATCGGGATGGGCAGGAAGCCGCCCGGGTAGCCGATGTTGCCACCAATTCCGACGACCATGATCGTTGCGCCAATGGCAAGGTTCTTGGGGTCGAACATACTGACCTTCTTGTCTTGCATGAGTGCGATGCCCTGCATGCCTATCACACCAAACAGGTAGATGGCCAGGCCGCCGCTGACGGCTACCGGGATGGTGCGCACAAGCGCCTCAAACTTTCCGATGAAAGCCAGCAAGATTGCAATTACACCGGCACCGATGAGCGCCGGGCCGGAATAGTTGCGCGTGATCGCCATCAGTGAATTGTTTTCACCGTAGTTGGTGCCCGCAGTTGCACCGATCAGGCCGTTCAGGAAATCTCCGATACCATCAAGGATCAGATTAAAGCCGATCGCCTCATCCAGCTTGTATGGCGCTTCACCCTTCTCCGCTGCCAGCCGGTCCACATACAGGCTTACCTGATAAAGGTGTGCCGTTGATTCCGGAATGGTGGCGATTGCCATGATCGAAATGGAAAAAATGGCGGTGGCCACCAAAGGCCCGCCAAACGAAGGGAAGGTAATGTTGGGCACCGCAAAAAATCCGGCTTTTTCCACAACTGACATATCCACCAGTCCGAGGGGTATCGAGATCAGATACCCGACCAATCCGCCCAGCAAAACCGGCAGCATGCCAATGAAGCCGCGGTTCTGGAGATAGACCGAACATAGGAGCGTTACAATCAGGGTCAGTACGGACACGGCCCAGTTTCCACTAGCCATACCCAGGGCTGCGGCGCCCAGCCCAAATCCGATGATTGCGGCCACTGAGCCGGTCACCACTGGCGGCAGAAATTTATCGATCACATCCTTGCCCATCCAGCGAATAAGGAATCCGACAATGATGTTCAGGATGCCTGTGACAACAATTCCTGCCTGCATCGTGCTGATCAGCTCATTGCTGGCTGGCACGCCGAATTCGGCCTGACTGATGGACAGGTACGCTGCGATGTACGCGAAGCTGGAACCATAGAAGAGCGGGATGAATTTGCCAATTCTGTTGCGCGAGAGCACGAGCGCCACAATTGTGGAAATGCCGGAAGCCAGCAGCACGGTGCTCACGTGGAAACCGGTCAGCAGCGCCACCAATATCGTGGCCGGGAACATAGTGATGACATGCTGCAGCGACAGCAATACCAGCTGTCCCATGGGCGGCGTGTCGTTGGGCAGGTAGCCCACTGCCTTATTTGTAGTCATGATTTAGAAACCTCCAATATAAAAAAACAATTTACAGCCAGAGACAACTTGAGCGTGTGTTAAGTTACGTGCATAAACACCTGTTCTAAGGCGAGCACTGCGAAAGCAGCGTTCACACTGGTGCGGAGGATGGGATGAGCGCCGGGATACATCAGGCGGCACTCGCTCTGGAAGTTGCTACGAAGCTGCGCGGCTGGGCCATGCCAATAGCCGGGGCACTTATGCGCAGGGTGTTCCGCATCTCTCCAAGTTGTGGATTTAGCTGCGGGCTTGGCCGGGTTCCAGCTTGCGTTGGAGTTGCGGGAGTGGGCGGGCAGAATTGGCGGCGCCAAAACGCGCCCGGCGCGAAGGGCCCTTGCAAATTTGAGCGGCTGCAGCGGCAGCCCGATAGAGCTCCGCGGGCGGGGCGCAGCTGACGCGGCGGCTTCTGGCGTTCGCCTGGGTGCCCATCGCGCACCATAAACTGTATGCAGGTGATCCGAATTAATTACGGCCTCCACAGCATATAAAAAAACTAACGCTGCAATTACTCGTCGCTCCAAACTTTACTGGAAGCGTTGGGTGTTGTCAAACCGGTCTTGCGCCATTGGGGCGCATGCGCCGGCGCACCTCATTGGTACTGCATTTTTTGGCAGGCAGCGCGGGAGGTATCCGCATGCGACGGGGCGCTCGTTCCACAGTTTCAGTGATTGATCGCTTCCAGCTGGCAGGAAATATCAAAGACTTTCCAATTGTAGCTTGCAAGGAAGCCTGCCAGCGCGTCTGCACCGGATGTGTGCCCAATATTCAGCACGGCGCGGAGCGCAGCCGGAAGATCGCCCAAGCGGGCCAATGCCGCGAGCAGCGCATGCCATGGTGACATGGCTTCCCCGCGGGCGGCGGCGTGCAGAAAGGCGGCCGAGAGTGTGGTGGTGCGGGGCGCGGCGGCTTGTGCCAGCGGAACGCAGAGCTCGGCGGCGGTGGCACCGTACAGGCCGGCCCACGCTGCAAACATTACACCGATGATGAAATCATCGCCGCTTGGTGTCAATCCCTGGCCTAGTCCAGCCAGTTGGTGCGCGCCGTCGATCGCCTGATCGAGCATATGTGTGCGCACCCCGTTCACCAAGTTGGCTGCACCAAGTGCAGCTTGCTTTATAACTGAGTTGGACCCGGGTGCACAGTAGAGTTCCAAGAGGCTGCTGGGCGGGCGGGCGGCGAGCGCATGCTGGGCAAGTGATGCAAGCCGGCGTGGATTGGCTTTCATTGTGCGCCGCACGGCGATCCAGTCTGGCAGCGGATTCCATAACTTTGCATTTGCAGTGCGGATGCGCCATGGCCCGAGGTTCAGCTCGGAGCCCGCAACCTGAACGCCATCAGCAGCTTTCAGCCCGTGAAAATCGGCGACTTCAATTTGCAGGGCGAACGGCGCCAGTGGAAGCGCTGCGGTAGCCAGTGCCAAAACGGCGCCATTTTGGTTTACCAGGTTGCAGGCATGGGCAAAAATGTTCAGTGGGCGCGCATGCGTGGTGCCCGCCAGCCACAGTTGCGCAGCGGGTGTGATTGTGGTTGCGGCAAGTTGGATCATTGAGCGTGGTGCAGTGTGGCAGCCGTGCGCTGCACAAAAGCTGCCAGTGTTGTGGGTTCGCGTGCCAACAACCAGCGCAGCACGTTTGGGCTCCCACACAGGCCATGCAGCGCATAGTACCGGAACATGGCAAGCAGCGTGGCTATAGCGTAGTCTGCGAGGCCGCGGGCCCGGGCAGCTTTCTCCCAGTCATTGAGCGAAATGGATTCTGTGCGCACCGCCCGGTTAAGTTGCTCACTGAAGCATTCCGCCAGCTGCGTCTGCGTCAGGCCGGGTGTGCCGCACAGCTCGTAGGTGGCGCCGCTGTGGCCGGGCTCGGTTAGCACCAAAGCAGCCACCGCTGCCAGATCAGCCAGGTCAAGCAGGCTCAGGCGCGTATCCGGCGGATACGGCACGCTATGCACGCCGCGCTTGGAGATTGTGAGCCAGTCCGGCAGGAGGTTTTGCATGTAGGCGCCTGGCTGCAAAATTGTGAACGAGAGCTGCGCCGCGCACAGCATTTCTTCCACGCGCATTTTGTTCCAATGGTGCGGCATGGATTCCACCTGCGGGTGCAGCACAGAATGATAGACAAAGCGGGAGACGCGCGCAGCGCAAGCAGCGGCAATTACTTTGCGGCCGATGGCGGTTTCCTGCGGATGCATGTTGGGGCAGATGTGATAGAGCGCGTGTACCCCGCTGCATGCGGCTGTAAGCGCATCCGTATCGAGCAGATCGCCAACCACGATTTCCGCCTGGGCGGAGATTTTCTTTGCCGCAGGGCTGCTTTGACTGCCGGGCCGTACCAGCGCGCGCAGGCCGCGCGCGCCACGCAGTGCCAGCGCAGCAATCACCGCCTGGCCCGTTTTGCCGGTGGCGCCGGTAATGAGGATCATTTATTTGGGGCGCTGCAAAGCCGGCGGAAAATTTGCGGCGGTCAGCAGCATTTGCTTCTGGCCACCTGTGCGCCACCGGCCGGTGGCATTAGCGGCGCCGGGCGGCTTCCACTAATTCCCACAAGCGGTTCGGGCTCAGTGGAATCTCCAGCACTTCGAGCCCGCTGCCTGCCAGCGCATTTTCCACGGCCTGTGCAAAAAGTGCGCCCACAGGTATTGCGCCGGCTTCGCCCGCGCCTTTTACACCAAGCGGGTTAAGCGGCGACGGGGTCACCTGATGGGCGACGGTGACAGCGGGCACATCCAACGCGGTTGGCAGCAGATAGTCAATGAAAGAACCGTTCACCAGCTGGCCGTTTTCATCGTAGATCAGTTGTTCGTAAAACGCATTGCCAATGCCTTGCGCCACGCCGCCCACCACCTGCGCTTCCAGAATCAGCGGATTGATCACCTCACCGCAATCATGCACAACAACGTACTTCTGAATTTCGACCAGCATTGTTTCCGGGTCCACTTCTAAAATCATGGCATGCGCACCGCTGGCAGTGGCGCCGCGCTCCGGGCCAAAGTAGTTGGAGGACTCCAAGCCCGGTTCCGTGCCTGGCTTTACAGCACCGCGCAGCGGGTTTGCGCGCTGGGCCAGTGCGCCGAGCTTGATGCTGTTGGCCGGCACGCCGCGCACATGTACTGCTCCGCCCGCAATTTCCAAATCATCCTCGGCACACTCAAAAATTTCCCCGGCTAGCTTGAGAATTTTGCGGCGCACATCCTTCGCCGCCTCGTTGACGGCGTTGCCCGCCACCACCGCGCCGCGGCTGGCAAATGTGCCGGCGCCCCAGTAGAACTGGTCAGTGTCGCCGGTAACCACTTCCACATCGCGCACATCCACACCCACCTGGTCGGCTGCCAGTTGTGCCAGGCTGGTGAAGTGCCCCTGCCCTTGGGTGCCGATGCCCGTTGCCACGCTCACCTTACCGCTGGCTTGCACTTGCACGCGCGCACCCTCATACGGGCCGATACCGGTGCCCTCCACGTAGCACACCACACCGATGCCCAAGTGGCGGCCGGCAGCCCGCGCCGCCGGCTGCAGCTCTGTTATAAAGTTCTCATACCCAATCAATGCGAGCGCCTTTTCAAGAATAGGCGCGTAGTTGCCGCTGTCGTATACCAGCGGCGCAAAGTCCTGGTAAATGATTTCGTTGTTGTACGGAAACGCATCCGGCGCAATAAAGTTGCGGCGGCGGATTTCGTTGCCGTCAATGCCAAGAGCCGCAGCGGCAAGGTCCAGCAGGCGCTCCATGACAAACACGCCGTGCTGGCGGCCGGCGCCGCGATACGGCGTGACGATAGTCTTGGTGGTGAAGGCGGCTGTGAACTCGCTGTAGTAATGGGGCACGTGGTATACGCCCAGCAGCGTACACTGGCTGTTGAGCGGCACCGTCAATCCGTATGGGTTGTAGGCACCCGTATCATGCAGAAAGACATCGTGCACGCCAAGGATGCGGCCATTTTTGTCGACAGCGATTTCGGCGTCATGTATCTGGTTGCGCTCATTGGTGGTGGCATAAAAATGTTCAGCGCGGTCTTCAATCCATTTTACGGGGCGGTTAAGCTGCAGCGCAGCCCACGGCACCAGCACTTCTTCCGGGTAAAACATCATGATTTTGGGGCCAAAGCCGCCGCCAATGAAGGGCGCAATCACGCGCACTTGCTTCTCGCTCAGGCCCAGCATGGCGGCCAGCCCGTTGCGAATTACCACCGGTGCCTGCGTAGTGTCCCAAACCATCAGCCGGGCCGCGCGCGCATCCCAATGCGCAACTATGCCGCGCGTCTCAATCGGGGCGGACGCACCGTGGTCATAATGAAAGCGGCGCTTCAGCACCAGGTGCGCCTGCTGCTTGGCTGTCGCGTAATCGCCCTTGCGCTGGATGACATGCGCAGCCACATTTGAGCCAACGTCTGCATGCACGAGCGCTGCGCCCGGCGCAAGTGCCTGTTCCAAATCCACAACGGCCGGCAGCGCTTCAAAGTCCACTTCGATGTCATTCATTGCATCTTCTGCAATGTAGCGGCTTTCTGCGATTACGAGCACAATTGCCTCGCCCGCGTGGCGCACTTTGCCTTTTGCCAG
>QWJF01000053.1 GCA_009391835.1 Chloroflexota bacterium
CCTCGGCACTTAAGACGCATGTTAAGCCCCATTGCTTACTTTCGGACTTGCAAGCGGCTCAGAATTCGAATGGCGATCAGGTTGGCGGCAATGACGGCTGCCACGCTGGCCCAAATACTCCAGCCATACAATGTTGGCGTGATCCAACTGGCCAGTGCCCTCCCGAATGAAGTAAAGCTGAAAAACCCGGCCATCATCGTGGCCCGCGCCGCCGGCATCACCTCGGTCATCAGCGGGATGCTGCTCACGATCATAAATTCAAAGCTAATGTAAAACAGGAAGAGCACCACCAGCGCCAGCGTGAGCGATCCAGCTGCCGCTGGCAGGGCCGCAACCACCAGTGAATTGACTACTAATCCGATAACGATGGACTTTCGCTTGCCCAGCTTGTCGGTCGCCAGCGCCACGAGGCCTTCTCCGCTGAGTTCTGCGGCCCCCAAAACCGCTGCCGCGGCCCCCAAGGCGGTCAACTGCAGCCCGAAGCTGGCCTCCATCCACACACCGAAGCTTAGATTGATGATCTCATTTGCCAAGCTGCCAAAGAGGAGAAAGCTCAAGGCCAGCATTGCCGTTCGGTTCTTGGCAACTCCGACCAAGTTGGCCCAGGCGTTTGGCCGGGAAGTATCTCGCGGCGGGTCCTTGGGCAAGGTCAGCAGCAGCGCCGCTCCGCTCACCACTACCAAGCCGCCCAACAATGGAAAGGGCGCCACCCAGCCCCCACGGGCGATAACCCAACCGACCATTGGGATGCCCACAATATATGCCCCGGACCAACTTAATTCCGTCAACGTGAGCACCGCGCTGCGCCGCTCATAAGGCACCCGGTCGCCCAAATAGGCCTGCACCGTCGGATCAAAGGTCACTTTACCGATAATTGTGAGCATCAGAGCCGCGATCAAGCCGGGAAACGTCGGCCAGATGACCACCACGCCCGTACCCGCCACGAAGAGCAGCATCCCCAGCAACATCCCTGCACGGCGCCCGCGGCTATCTGCGTGCGCCGCAAAAAAGGGCCCGACCAGGCCCGCCACCAGGGAACGCGCCCCAATGGCCACGGAGAGCGCCGCCACGGATACCCCCAGCCCATCGCGGAAGGCGGGCAAAAAGGGATATACCATCCGGTACGCCGTGCTGCTCACCAGCCGGATAAAGGTGAACAGGGGGAGCTGCACGCGGAGGGAATTCTTATTGAATTTCAAGGCCGTTCGCTTGTCTTCAAACCCATTCTATTGAGGCGCATTTCCGCCTACTGAGAAAAGCCGCTGATAACTGCAAGTTGTCATTGAGGCTTCCCGAGCATCGGAATCTTGATCCCGTGCCGTTTGGCCGCATCAATCGCCTCTGTATAGCCTGCGTCCGCGTGGCGCGCCACACCCATGCCCGGATCCATTGTCAAGACGCGTTCCAGCCGCCGCGCGGCTTCCGGGGTGCCATCCGCCACGATCACCTGGCCGGCATGCTGGCTGAAGCCGATCCCTACTCCGCCGCCGTGATGGAAGGAAACCCAGGTAGCTCCACCCACCGCATTCACCAGCGCATTCAGGATTGGCCAATCGCTCACCGCGTCCGAGCCGTCGAGCATGCCCTCCGTCTCGCGGTTGGGTGAGGCCACCGAACCTGAGTCCAGATGGTCGCGCCCAATCACGATCGGCGCGCTGACCTCGCCATTGGCGACCATCTCGTTGAAACGTAGCCCTGCCTTGGCGCGCTCGCCATAGCCCAGCCAGCAAATGCGCGCCGGCAGCCCCTGGAAGGGGATGCGCTCACGCGCCATTTTCATCCAGCGCGCCAAATGCTCGTCCTCTGGGAATAGCTCAAGGATGGCCTCATCCGTGCGGTAGATATCCTCGGGGTCGCCGGAAAGCGCCACCCAGCGGAAAGGCCCTTTACCCTCACAGAACAAGGGGCGGATATAGGCTGGCACGAAGCCAGGGAAATTGAAGGCTTCTTTCAGCCCATAATCGAAGGCTCGCTGGCGCAAGTTGTTGCCGTAATCAAAGACTTCGGCACCCTTGGCTTGCAAATCGAGCATGGCCTGCACCTGGGTGGCCATCGATTCCATTGATCGCTGCTTATAAGCTTTTGAGTCTGATGCGCGCAGGGCATCCGCCGCTTCTACGCTCATCCCCGCCGGCACATAGGCCAGTAAATCATGCGCGGGTGTCTGATCGGTGACCACATCCGGGACCACGCCGCGCAGCGTCAATTCCGGATAGATCTCTGCGGCGTTCCCAATCAGTCCTATGGATTTTGCATCACCGGCCGCCACGGCTTCTTCCACCAGAGTCATCGCTTCTTCGAGGGTGTCCACCACCGCATCCACATAGCCGCTCTCCAGGCGGCGCTGCGCCCGCGCCGGATCCACCTCCACAATCAGCCCCACGCCCTCGTTCATCGTAATCGCCAAGGGTTGGGCACCGCCCATGCCGCCCAAACCCGCCGTTAACACAAACTTGCCTTTGAGCGAACCCCATCCCCTTTGCTGCGCCAAGGAGCCAAGGGTTTCATAGGTGCCCTGGAGGATGCCCTGCGTGCCGATATAAATCCAGGAACCGGCGGTCATCTGGCCGTACATCATCAAGCCTTTGGCTGCGAGGTCGTCGAAATGCTCCTGCGTGGCCCAGTGCGGCACCAAGTTGGAGTTGGCGATCAGCACCCGCGGCGCATCTGTATGCGTGCGGAAGACTGCTACAGGCTTGCCGGATTGCACCAGCAGCGTCTCGTCCTCATCCAGCGCACGCAGCGCTTCCAGAATCGCATCGAACGCCGCCCAGCTGCGCGCCGCTTGCCCACGCCCGCCATACACCACCAGGTCCTCGGGCCGCTCAGCCACCTCTGGATCCAGATTGTTTTGCAGCATGCGGTAAGGCGCTTCAATCAACCAGTTTTTGCAGTGCAGGGTAGTGCCGCGTGGGGCACGCACATGGCGGGCGTTGCTCATTGGTTGGCTCCAGTCGTTTCGCTTACGTAGGTTAACAGTAGCATAGGTGTGTACTTGGTCCAGGTGCTGCCGGTGCGCCACTCCACATATGCGGCTTGTTCTTCCAGCGTGGCGGTCGTTTCGTAAAAGATCATCGTGGGCAGTTCTATCCCGGTAGGCCCTACCCGCGTTTCGAGGTGCAAATGGGGGTTGCCCGAAAAGCCGCTGCCCCCCACCTGGCCAATCGCGGTGCCGCAGCTCACCTCATCACCAATTGCCAAATTGGGGCTCTCCAGCATATGACCATACAACAGGTAAAGCGATTGGCCCGCCTTCATCTGGTAGATGGTGGCCAGCTCCGCGGGCAGGATCTCGAATGGGGTTTCGATCACCATCATATTGCCATAAGGCAAACGGTCGAACCCCAGACCGGCCACGCGGCCATCCAGCATGCTTTGGATCAGCGTTCCGTCAATCGGATCGCCCACTCCATCTTTGTGATAGTAGGAGAAATCAAGGCCGTGATGACCTGTTTCGCGGTTGCTACCCACAGGTTCTACGTAAGGATTGGAGATGTAATTGGTAATTTTGGCTAAATCATGGTCCTTCAAGGGGGAGCAGATACTCGTAAAGCGCACATCGGTTGGGCTCGGAATCGGTGTTTGGGTTGGCTCAGGGGTCGCGGTTGCCGTTGAAATGGGCGCCGCGCTTTGAGTAAGGGACGGCGTGGCGCTTGGCTGAGCCGACGGGCTGCAGGCCGCGCTCAGCGTGGCCAAAATCATGCTGGTGAGAAAATAGTGCGTTTTCACAGCCCCATTCTAACGCTGCCCGAGGCTCCAGCGGGCACGCGGTGATATGATTGGGACGGTAAAATATGCAGCCTGCCGGCTAGTAAATGGCGCGTATTGGAGGCTTTGAATGAAACAAATTAGTGTCGTGGGTGTGGGCTATGTGGGCCTGGTAACCGCCGCGTGCTTCAGCGATCTGGGCAACAGGGTCATTGCGCTGGATGTGGATGAGCAGCGCGTATCCAACCTGCGCAAAGGCGTCATGCCGATCTACGAGCCGGGGCTTGAAGAATTGGTCGAGCGCAACGTGGCCGCGGGGCGATTGACCTTCACGACGTCTTATGAAGAAGCCCTCAAAGGCAGCGAATTTGTGTTCATTTGTGTCGGCACGCCCTCTGGCGTGGAGGGAGAGGCCGATCTGAAGTATGTGGAGGCCGCCGCCCGCACGATCGCCAAAACAATGACTGCGCCGCTCATTGTGATCAACAAATCCACCGTGCCGGTTGGCACGGGAGATTGGGTGGCTGAAATCATTCATGAAGCGCGGCCAAAGCCGATGGATTTCTGGGTAGTTTCCTGCCCGGAGTTCCTGCGCGAGGGTGCGGCGATTTCCGATTTCATGAATCCGCATCGCACCGTATTGGGTTCCACCAGCCGCGAAGCCGCCGACAAGGTGGCTCAACTGCACCTGCCGCTGCGTTCTCCGATTGTGATCACTGATCTTCGCACCGCAGAAATGATCAAATATGCCTCTAACGCCTTTCTGGCTACCAAGATCTCTTTCATCAATGAAATTGCAGATGTGTGCGAATCACTCGGCGCGGACGTCAAAGAAGTGGCGGCGGGCATGGGTTTTGATGCGCGCATCGGCAAATATTTCCTGGATGCCGGCCTGGGCTATGGTGGCTCCTGCTTCCCGAAAGACGTGAAAGCGCTGGCCTATATGGCCGAGGATATGGGCCTGGAACCGCAAATCCTGAATGCCGTGATGCGGGTGAACGGGGTGCGGCGAATGATGATCGTAGACAAAGTCCGGGATTTGATGGGCGGGATAAGCGGGAAAACCGTCGGGATTCTCGGCCTGGCGTTCAAGCCCAACACGGACGATATGCGCGACGCGCCCTCGATTGACATCGCCAAGGCACTGATTGAGGGTGGCGCCACGGTGCGTGCCTTTGATCCGGTGGCAATGGAGGTGGCCAAAGGCGAGATGCCCAAGGTGGAGATGATGCCGGATGCCTACGCAGTTGCCAAGGACGCGGACGCGCTGATCATCGTGACGGAATGGAATGAGTTTAAGCACCTCGACCTTGAGCGGATCCGGGACAGCATGCGCGAAGCGGTGTTGCTTGATGGGCGCAATATCTACCAGCCTGAGCAAATCAAGGACCTCGGTTTCCGCTACCGGGGCGTGGGGCGCGGCTACAACGGCAGCGCGGATAGCCACATCAAAACCGAGGTCAAAGTCCAGCCCAATGCCGTCTGAGCGGCAAAGCGTGCCTCGGATTTGCGATTACGAGGGATCCGATTACCAGCAGCGATTCTGGGAGCAGGGGGAACGCCAATATGAAGATCAAACCGAAGCAATCGCTATTCGGCGTTTGCTTCCCAAAAGTGGAAAACTCCTTTTAGAGGTGGGGGCGGGCGCGGGGCGCAACACGCCACGCTACCAGGGCTACGAGCGAGTGGTGCTCATGGATTATTCCACCACGCAACTGGCTCAGGCGCAGGAATTCCTGGGAGATAGCGAGCGCTACATCTATGTGGCGGCAGATGTTTACCGGCTGCCCTTCGTGGATGGGCTATTTGATGCGGCGACAATGATCCGGGTGCTGCACCACATGACCGACGCGCCCAAGGCGCTGGCGCAAATTCGGCAGACACTAGGGCCCAAGGCAATATTCCTTCTCGAATATGCCAACAAGCTGAACTTCAAAGCAATAGCGCGTTATCTGCTGGGGCGGCAGGCCTGGAGCCCCTTCCAGCACGAACCGGTTGAATTCATTGAGTTGAACTTCAACTTTCATCCGCGCGCGGTGCGCGGCTGGCTGCACAGCCTGGGCTTCGCCATTCAGCGCCAAATAACCGTCTCTCATTTCCGAGTCGGTTGGCTAAAGCGCAATGTGCCGCTCCGCTTGCTGGTGGCTCTGGACGCGTTGTTCCAATACAGCGGAGCATTCTGGCAATTGACGCCCAGCGTTTTCGTACGGGCGCAGGCCAACAACAAAGTTCCTGCAGCTGAAGCGGGCAGCTTCTTCAAATGCCCAAGCTGTGGGGCGGCTCTGCCGGAAGTCAGGAAGAATTATTTGGATTGTGGGGAATGCGATTCCCGCTGGGGGTTTGAGAACGGGATTTACAACTTCAAAGAGCCGCAAAAAAGCAGCTAGCAAGACCTATTGGGCAGCATTCAGGCGCTCAAGTTCAAAATCAATAATCTGGCTGAAAACTTCATAGGGTTGGGCACCCACTACGCCGATCCCATTGATAAAGAAAGTGGGGGTTGAGCGGACGCCTATTTCGGCCCCGTAATCCGCATCGGCCTTGACTGCCAGCACATAGCGATCCTCATCCAGGCAGGCGGCAAATTCCTCTTGATCCAAGGGCAACTGGCCGGCGTAGGCTTCAAAACTACTGCGAGTCAGCCCAAGTTCGCCGTCAAAGAGCAGATCGTGATAGGCCCAGAATTCATCCTGTTCAAAGGCACATTGTGCAGCCATCGCCGCCGGAACTGCATCAGGGTGGATGCTGGTCAGAGGGAAATCTTTGTAGACAAAGCGAATCTGATCCGCATAATCAGCCAACAAACGGGGATAGGTGTTCAAGAAATAACTCTTGCAAAAGGGGCACTCAAAATCGGAAAACTCAATAATCGTTATGGGTGCATCCTCAGGGCCGAAGACCGGGTCCGTCTCGTTGATATCCAGCTCGTAGCGCTCAAGCGCTTCAATTTGATCCGCAATAGTTTGAGCCTGACCGGTGGGCTCGGCGACAGCTGTGCTTTGCGCGCTGGCTAATTCATTTTGTGACGAAGCAACCTGCGCAGCGGGCGATGTGTCCGAGCCACCCCAAGCGACGTAGCCGATCGCCAAGCCTACTAGAAAGGCGACCGGAATCGCGATAGTGAGCAACTGAGATCGGCGGACGCGAAAGGTGAGGGTTTCTTCTTCGGGCGGAGTTTCTTCAGAGGGCAGGGACATGGCGCGGATTATACCCGTCCAAACCGTATAATCCAGCAGGATCACTTATGCACAAACGAGCGCTAGACTTTCGAGCCCCCTTGCTTAATGCGGCCGGCAGCCTGGGCTTTGCGCCGGATGGGCGCGGGCCGGTGGCGCTGGATGCGTTGGGCGCCTTCGTTACCAATCCGATCAGCCGTGGTCGGAGGAAGGCTGCCCAGGATAGCCGTCAGGAGCCGCATCCAAAGGGACTGCTGCTGCACAGCGGCTGGCCCAACCCGGGGCTGACCACCAGCTTGAAACGCTTCTCGAGCCGTTGGGAACGCGCCGATCTGCCGATCATTGTGCATCTGCTTGGGAGCGAAGCCCCGGACTTGCGACGAATGGCGCCGCGGGTTGA
>QWJF01000054.1 GCA_009391835.1 Chloroflexota bacterium
GCAAGCCTCTCCAGCGATTATTCCGGAGTGTCGGTGCCAACCTTCACCGCGGAAATTCAGGACAATGATGCGGCAGTGCTGGTCACTCAAACAGGGGGCAGCACGGATGCGGTTGAGGGCGGCGCCACTGACACATATACGGTGGAGCTCAGCCAGCAACCCACCACCACGGTAACCGTTGTGCCTGGCAATGTCTCGAGTTCGCAGTTCAGCTTCTCGCCGGCATCGCTTGAATTTACCACCAGCAACTACTTGGTGCCGCAAACCGTCACCGTGACGGCTGTAGACGACAGCTCGATTGAGGGCTACCACACCAGCTTAATCACCCACACCATAACCGGCTACAGCTATTCCCAGCGCGAAGCGGCGGCACCCATTTGGTTCCGGGCTCATCTCGACGACAACGACAGCTATGTCCGGATTACCGAGACGGGGGCGGGCACGACCGTGAGAGAAGGCGGCGGTGTAACCGACACGTATTCGGTTTACCTGCAGGCTGCGCCAACTGGAAGTGTTTCGGTGACGATCGCTTCCGGGTTGACCACGGATGCCTCGGGCACGGTTACGCGGGTGGATGACGACCTCAGATTTACAACGGCCGCGACGACGACTGCGACAAGCACCGTGACGCTCACATTTACCACGTCGAACTACGCCACTGCGCAAACCGTGTACGTTACGGCCTATGACGACGCGTTGAAGGAAGGCGTTGAGAAGTCCACAATTACCCATTCGGTGCGCAGTTTTACGGACACGGGCGGCGGTGGCGGCACAGTGCTGGACGGCACCTACAATGGCATGCGCGCCAACCGGGTGGTTGTGACTGTGCTGGACAACGATGTGGGCACTGCCACGCTGGGGGCTGACTTCGATGGCGACGGCAAAACGGACTATGCCATCTTCCGGCCGAGTACATCGCAGTTCTTTACGAAAAAATCATCCGACAGTGGCACCGCAGTGGTTACCTGGGGAGACGCAACCCAATCAGACCGGCCGGTTCCGGCGGATTATGACGGCGACGGCAAATCTGACCAGGCCATGTACCGGCCTGCAACGGCGCAGTTCTTTGTTAAGAAGTCCTCCACCGGTGCCGCCGAAGTGGTTACATGGGGCATTGCTGCCGGTGGTGACAAACCGGCTGTTGGCGACTTTGATGGGGACGGGAAAGTTGACCATGCTGTCTACCGCCCGTCGACTGCGCAGTTCTTTGTGAGGAACTCCAGTGACGGCTCGGCGTCGGTGGTTACGTGGGGCACTGCGGGCGGTGGTGACACGCCGGTTGTGGCAGATTACGACGGCGATGGCAGGGCGGACTATTCCATTTACCGCAAGTCCACTTCGCAGTGGTACATCAAGCGGTCTTCGGACGCAGCGACCAGCGTAATCACCTGGGGCGAGCGCACCACCGCGGATGTTCCGGTGCCGGGCGACTACGACGGCGATGGCAAGGCTGATTGCACAATCTGGCGTCCGTCGACTGCCATGTTTATTGTGCGGCAGTCTTCCACTACGACGGCGGTGGTTACAACATGGGGCATTGCCGGCGGCAGCGACGTCCCGGTGCCGGGCGACTACGATGGCGATGGCCGTATGGACAAGGCCATTTTCCGTCCGTCAACCGCAACTTTCATTGTGCAGAAGTCATCAACCCTGACCCCGATTGATCCGCCTGTTACCTGGGGGATCGCGGGCGGTTCCGATTACCCGTTGCCGGTTCCGGATCCCAATTCGGATGGGACTGTCTACGGGTTCGTTGGCGAGTAAACCAGCCGGGGCTTGCAGCTGAAGCCTACTCACTCTCCAAGAGTCTGATCCTTTCAAAGTGCCTGCCGCATCAGCTCGGCAGGCACTTTGCGTTTCGGGGTGGTTTGAACTTGCGCTGGCTGATGGGCGACCATGGATCGTACGGTCAGCAAACTCGAGACTGTTCCAGCCCGGACTGGCTCCTTGCCAGCCCGCCGGCGCTGCCGGCAGCAGCCGAACTGCGGGGAAACTCTCCGCAGCGGGCAGTTTTCTTCGCAAGATTTAGAGAGGGCGCCTGGCTGGCTTATGAAAACCTCTGCTTTGCCGTTAACCAAAGAGCGGAATTTGTGTTCGGCTCATGGCTATTAACGCGAGTGCTTTGATATTTGCGATTCTTGTGGGCTGATTAATGTTGCGCGGACATTGGATCACATTTGAGAGCGGCGCAACCGACTGTCCAGGCTGTGCGTTCGCATAATTTTGATATTGACCGTTGCGGTTTCTTGGTGAGAAGTGTAGTGAACCGAAATTTGAAACTTGATCCGCTAACTTGTTTGGCGCCTGCGCGCTGCGCCGGCACACGCGGCTCGAGCATTTTCAAATAGCAAGTCTCTATTTATGAAGTCGACCGCAAATCAAGTTTTGGGTAAGCCGGCCGCGAGCGGGCTGAGCTGGTCAGCCGGCGCGGCAATTTTTGTGCTGCTGCTGGCAAGTGTCCTGCCGGGGGCGCCGGCCGGCGGTATGGCGGCGGATGTGGGGCAGGCGCTCGGCAGTATTTCCGAGCGGCTGCTTGCACAGCTGCCAAGTGCAGCGCCTGTGGTGCATGCGGACCGGCAAGTTGCCGGCACGCAAAGCGCTGCGGCGGGCCGCCCGGCGGGCGACGAATACAACTATGCCTTTGCCAATGGGCCGCTGGCGATTGTGTCCGGCACAGTGGCCGTGAACCAAACCGGCGGTTTCACGGTGCTAGTGGAAGGCAATGGCACTGACACCTATTCAATTGTGCTGAGTGCCGCACCGACGAGCGAAGTGTCTGTGGCCGTGGGCGATGGGCTGCCTTCCGCTGCTGTGCATCAGGTGCAGTTCACTACGGAGCTAACCACCACTGCCAGCAACACGGCTTACCTGATTTTCAACTATACCAATTATTTCACCGCGCAGACCGTGAGCGTGCAGGCTGTCGATGACACGGCCGGTGAAGGGCGGCATTCAGTTGTGATCTCCGCCCGCCTCCTGACATCTTCCCCGAATTATGTGGGCGTGGTGGTGCCAAGTTTTACCGCTGAGATCCAAGACAACGATGCAGCGCTGCTGCTTGCACAAACGGACACGGCGACTGACTTGGTGGAAGGCGGAGCCATAGACACTTACACCGTATCGCTAAGTACACAGCCCACCAACACCGTGGTCGTCATCCCCGGCGGCGGCAGTCCGGCGCAGTTTTCATATTCGCCAACCTCAGTTACTTTTTCCACCACAAACTATGATGTGCCGCAGATGATTACCGTGACGGCCATGGATGACAGTACGGTTGAGGGCTATCACACGGCCGTCATAACGCATACGGTAACGGGCTACAACAACCTGCCTTCGCCGTATTCCTTTACCAACCGCGAGCAGGCGGCGCCCACCAGCATTACCGCCAACATCAATGACAACGACAGCAATGTGCTCATCATTGAGACGGGCAACACAACCCACACCGTGCGCTTCGGTGAATTACTGCCGGGCATTGCGTTGCAGTACGGGGTTACGCTGCAAGCGCTGCTGGAGTCAAACCCCGCCGTCACCGCGGAATCGCTAAAGGTCGGGGACGTGCTGCAGCTGCCGGCGAATAACCTTTTCCGCACCGGCACAAAGGTGCGGGAGGGCGACGGGGTCACGGACACATACTCCATAAAACTGCGCACCGCACCCACGGGTTATGTGTCTGTGACACTGGGCGACGGCATGTATGCACTGCTGGTGCAGCCTTCGGGCACGGACCCGGGTTATCTGCACGATGTAACCTTTACCACCGCCGACACCACAACCGCCACCAGCACCGTAACGCTGACCTTCACACCGGCCAACTATTCCACGGCGCAAATTGTGACCGTTACCGCCTACAACGACACGCTGCGGGAAGGTGTGGAAAAAGTGTCAATCACACATCATGTGCGCAGCGTTAGCAGTACCGGCAGTGACGGATTGGCTACAATCGACTCCGGCTATAACGCAACGCCGGCAAACCGTGTGCTCGTGACAGTGCTGGACAATGATGTGGGCGCGGCCACGCTGGGAGCGGACTTTGACGGCGATGGCAAGACGGACTACGCCATCTTCCGGGCAGGCTCGGCGCAGTTCTTTGTAAAGAAGTCAGCTGACGGCTCCACAGAAGTTGTCACCTGGGGCAATCCAGCCGCTTTTGACCGGCCGGTTCCTGCGGATTACGATGGCGATGGAAAAACCGACTACGCTGTATACCGGCCCGCCACTGCCCAGTTCTTTGTGAAGCAATCGTCCACGGGTGCAGCCGAGGTGGTAACGTGGGGAATTGCCGGGGGCGGTGACGTTCCGGCCGTGGGTGACTATGACGCGGACGGCCGCACCGACTACGCCATATTCCGCAAGTCTTCGGCGCAGTTCTTTGTAAAGAGTTCGGCGAATGGCACGGCCGCAGTTGTGGTATGGGGTTATGCGCTTGGCGGCGACACTCCGGTGGTTGCGGACTATGACGGTGATGGCAAGGCGGATTACGCCGTGTACCGCAAGTTCAGTTCGCAGTGGTACATCAAGCACTCAGCGGACTCTGCGGTTAGCAGCATCACTTGGGGTACTCGCACCAGTGCGGACATTCCGGTGCCGGGTGATTACGATGGTGATGGGAAATCCGACCATGCCGTGTACCGTCCGGAAACGGCGCAGTTCATCGTGCGCCAGTCCAGCGATGCAAGTGCGTCAGTGACCCGCTGGGGTATTGCGGGCGGTGGCGATATTCCGGTGCCGGGAGATTATGACGGTGATGGCAAAATGGACAAAGCCATTTTCCGCGCCGCAACCGCAACGTTCATTGTGCAGAAGTCTTCGACACTCACGCCGATTGATCCGCCAACCACATGGGGCGTGGCGGGCAGCTTGGATTACCCGTTGCCGGCACCGGACACAGACAGTAACGGCACTGTATATGGTTTCCTTCTGGCGGAGTAACTCAGTCACCGCGTAACCAGACAACAGCCGGTCGGCGCCGGAAGCGTTTCAGCTGGCGGTTGTGCCGAGCACCTAATATTTGTGCCGTGGCGCGGGGGCAGGGTGCGTGGCAATGGCTGCGTGCTGAAACCGCCTGATGGCTGCAGCTTGATGGACCGACGCGGATCGCCGATGCTTCACAATCTGCTGCGGCGCATAGCCTCCGCCACAGCGCTCCCCACCGCAACCCAGCAACAGACCGTTGGTGGACTGCACAAAAAGCAGCGGTAAACCGCATTTAAAGGTTGCGCCAAATTCGCCGATACCAAAAAGGGATTTACTGGCTGAACTGTCGGTATTAATCGCAGCACCGATTTGGCCACAAATATGCAATTTATGAACCAAGGCGCATGGGTTTGGCATTGCAGAGCTAGTGGCGCCGTAAACCTAACGCTTCCGAGCTGCGGGTCGGTTGAGGGCACGCCCATTGTTTGTTTACAGGTGGAGACCCTAAACGTGCTTTTCTTTAATTCGATCGGCGTCGCTACGAGATATTCAATATGCAGTTAATAGCAAGTCAAAGTTTGCGTACCAATCGCCAGGTCCTGCCGCGCTGGTCGGGCAGCCTGTTAATTGTGGCCCTGATACTGGCGAGCGCGATGTCTGCATTGAATGCTGGCTCTAGCGCCATGCTCGCGGTGCGGGCACTTGGCATTTCGGCGGAGCGCGGGATTACAGAGCACCTGACAGTGTTGCAGATTAGCCCAACAAACGGGCAGATGCGGCAAGCTCTGACTGGGGGTTCGAGCCAGCCGGGCCGTGATGATTATGGCTATGTCGTTGTCCCGGCGCCGTTATCCACGGCGTCGGGTACAGTCGTGATCGCACAATCTGCCGGCGGGACCCTGGTATCGGAAGGCGAAGTTACAGACACATATTCGATCGCGCTGTCTGCGGCGCCGACAAGTGATGTGTCGATTGCGGTTGGTACGGGAGTGCCATCGGCGGGCATCCACCAGTTGCTCTTCACGACTGCGCTCACTCAAACAGCCACAAACACTGCATTCCTGACATTTACTTCCACCAATTACGCCACACCGCAAAATGTCACTGTCATTGCGGTGAACGATGCGTACGGCGAAGGACGGCATTTTGCGAGAATCACCGGGTACATTCTCAGCCCCACCACGAACTATCTTTATGTGGATGTGCCGAGCTTTACTGCCGAGATCACGGACGATGACCCGACTCTGGTGCTCACGCAATCCGCGAGCTCCACAGACTTGGTAGAGGGCGGTGTTACTGATAGTTACACTGTAAGCCTGAGTACCCAGCCCACCAACACTGTGGTCATCATTCCCGGCGGCGGCAGTCCGGCGCAATTCACATATTCGCCAACCTCAGTTACTTTTTCCACCACAAACTATGATGTGCCGCAGGTGATTACCGTGACAGCCATGGACGACAGCACGGTTGAGGGCTATCACACGGCTTTGATCACGCATACTGTCACGGGCTACAACAACCTGCCTTCGCCGTATTCCTTTACCAACCGCGAGCAGGCGGCGCCCACCAGCATTACCGCCAATATCAACGATAACGATGGCAACGTGGCCATAGTGGAGACGGGCACCAGTACCCATACCGTGCGCTCCGGCGAAACGCTGCCGAGCATTGCGCTGCAATATGGGGTAGTTCTTGAGGTGCTGCTCAATAGAAATCCGGGCGTCAGCGCGGAACTGTTGAGAGTCGGCGATGTGTTGCAGCTGCCAACCAACAACACGACGCGCACCGTAGTAAGAGAGGGGGGGGGCATCACCGACACGTACACGGTGTACCTGTTGACGGCGCCCACCGGGCATGTGTCCGTGACCCTGGGCGACGGGATGAATGCGCTGCAAGTCACGCCTTCCGGCACAGACCCCGGATATTCCCATGATGTCACATTTACCACTGCCGGCACCACAACTGCCACGAGCACTGTAACGCTGACCTTCACGCCGGCCAACTACTCCACACCGCAGACGGTAACGGTGCTGGCGCTGGACGACGCGCTGAAAGAGGGCGTGGAAAAGGTGTCAATCACGCATCATGTGCGCAGTGTCAGCAATACGGGCGGCAGCACCGTCGTCAGCGACAGCACTTACAACGGGGCCAGTGCCAATCGCGTCATGGTAACTGTGCTTGACAACGATGTGGGCATTGCCACCATGGGGGCGGACTTTGACGGTGACGGCAAGACCGACTACGCCATCTACAGGCCTGGCACGGCGCAGTACTTTGTGCGCAAGTCTACAGACAGCAC
>QWJF01000055.1 GCA_009391835.1 Chloroflexota bacterium
AGTTGCGGCTCTAAGCCGAAATCAAACATGGAAACCAGCAGCTTGGATCCGGGCGCCACCAGCACGCCGGTCATTGGCAGAGTCGGGTTTGATGCGCGCAAGTCACCCTCTGACACCCCGAAGCGCCCGGCCAGCGCGGGCACCGTGTCTCCCGGCTGCGAGCGATAAAAATTATTGGCGGCATTCTCTACCGGGACAGCCACAGTCGGTGTGGGCGGCGGCAAAGTTGGCACTGCCGTAGGCGCTGGTGTTGTCGCGGTGGGCTCCGCTGTTGCCGTAGCCGGCAGCACGTTGCTGGCAGGCTGCGGTATGGCGGCCTGAGCTGTTACGCAGCCCGCCGTCACTAGCGCCGCACAGCTTGCCAAAAAATATTTATGGCGCAGGTTAAGCACGGGTATTGATTGAGCGCGGCATTAACAACTTTGCACGGGCCGGTTAATTTATTAAATAGGAATGCGCGGGAGCTGCGTGACTTCGCACCTGCACCTCAACTCAATTCGAAGCGGCGGCTGCCGGCTTGGGTCTGCTGCCCGCCGCCCATCATGGCACTGGCTGCCAGTCCGGCTCGATGTCATCGCCGATGGAGTCCGGATTGCTGATCATGACTTGTGCGTCGCCGGTGCTGCTCATCATGTAGATCTTAAAGGTGCCGCTGCGATTGGAAGAAAACGCAATCTGGTCGCCGTTTGCGGACCAGGTGGGCGAGAAGTCGTCGCCGCGGGCAACCGTCAGGCGCACGGATTCAAGAGTCTCGACGGTGAGCAGCATGATTTCAAAATCGCCAAAGCGGTTGGAAGAGAATGCTACCTGGTCACCCCGGGGCGACCAGACCGGATCCATATCGGTTGCCGGGTCGGTCGTCAGGCGCGCCTGAAAATGTCCGTAAGCATCCATCAGATACAGCTCCATGTTGCCGTCGCGATCGGACCAAAAAACGATGTCAGATCCCAGCGGCGACCAATCCGGCGAACCCTCCTTTGCCGCGGTGTTTGTAAGGCGCTGCAACTCAGTGCCCTGCGGGCTCATGGTGTAGATCTCAGCATTGCCGCCGCGCTCGCTAACGAAGGCAAGCCGGCTGGCATCGGGCGCCCACGTGGGCTGCTTGTCAGAGTAAACATTGTCAGTGAGGCGCTTGCGGTCTGTGCCATCCAGGTTCATCGTATATATTTCCGCATTTTGGTCGCGGAATGAATACATTGCAATTTTGTTGCCGTCGGGGGAGAACACCGGGCTGCGGTCGCTCGCAGAATTGGCGGAAATGCGCACTGCGCCCGGGGCATCCGACCTGATTAGATACAAATCGTAGTTGCCGTCCTGTTGAGACGATGCCATCACAAGGCTCGCCGGGCTGGGCGACCAGTCTGCATTGTCGTCATTGGCAGAGAAGACATTGGTCATGTTCTGCGCTTCTGAGCCCTGCGAATACATGGAGAAGAGGTCGTTCTTGCCGCTGGAATTGTTGGCGAACGCCATCCGCACGCCATCCGGAGACCACGTTGGAAACGATTCGTCGGCCGCTGAGTTCGTCATGCGCACGGGGTTCGTGCCATCCGCTGCCATTACGTAGATTTCGTAGTTGCCGTCGCGCCGCGATGCAAATGTTATCCGGTCAGACTTTGGAGACCATGCCGGCTGCAGATCTTCTCCGCCGCTATTGGTCAGGCGCAGCTGGTCGGACCCATCCGGGTTCATCGAGTAGATCTCGAAGTTCCCGTCGCGGATGGAGGTAAACGCAATCCGCTTGCCATCCCGTGACCAGGTGGGTGATAGGTCTTGCGCAGGGTTGTTGGTGAGGCGCACGGGCTCCGAGCCATCCCGGTTCATCACATAAATTTCCGCGTTGCCATCGCGGTAGGACACAAATGCGAGGCGCTTGCCATCCGGTTGCCACGTGGGATCGTAGTCATTGCCGGGGTTGTTGCTGATGTTGGTCTGCTCGGTGCCATCCGAAATCATAAGGTAGATTTCGCTGTTTCCATCGCGGTCAGAGGCAAAAGCAATTTGGGCGATGTTGGGAGACCAAGCCGGGTCGGTATCAGCTGCCGGGTTATTGGTCAGGCGGGTGCGGCCAGCACCCAAAGAATCCATAACGTAAATTTCCGCGTTGCCTTCCAGGTCTGAAACAAACGCAATGCGGCCAATGAATCCAGTCGGGGCCGGTGTGGGCAGCGGGCCAAGCGTCGCAGTGGGGGTAGGCGTCGGGGTGAGCGTTTGCGACGGAGTAGGCGTGAGCGTAAACACGATCACCGCCAGCGCCTGTGGCGGGCTGCCGATGGCATCCACCAAAAACTGGGGCGGGTTGCAGGCGATGCTGGCGAGCAGCAACAACGCGCCCACCAAAAGCGCGCCAGCCGGCCGCCGTTTCTCACGGCCGGAATTTCGGTGTGCGCCGGGCGCGCCGGCAGCGCGCGGCTCAGGCAATGCAGCCATACCCCGCTGGCACCAGCATTGCCAGGCACACGGCTACGCCGCCGAGTGAAAGAATTACGGGCACATTTTCACGCACGAGGAAGAGCTTCCACTCCATTTCAAGCAAGGCATCAAGCGTAAGATAGCCCAACACGGCCGCTGCCGTCAGCAGCCAAAAAGATGTTTCACAACTTAGAGCAATTTGGGTCACGCATCACCAGCCAGCTGACCAGCGCAATATAGCACAATCATCGGCCACAGTGGGCTTTCCCTTTAGTTTTGGGCTTACTTACAGGGCTGCCGGCCTCCCCAAAATAGCTTGACAAATCGCCGGCGGCTGGTAAAATTTAGGCATGCCTAATTTAATCTTCTCCGAGTGGAATCAAGTTTAGGGTGGCGCAGGCACTGCTATTTATTCTCATTGGGGCTGGCCTGCTGATTGGAGTGCTTTGGGCATTCCGGCCGGGCAGCGGCTGGTACTGGCGCGGCAAAACCCAGGTTGAAATGACAGACCGCGTGCGCACGGAAGACGCGGTGAAGCACGTTCATCTCAGCAACCTGCGCGGCCTGCAACCAACCCTGGAAAGCCTCGCCGGCGCCCTGCAAGTGACCGGCAATGAAGCCGCCGCTGTGGCGCAAAGCCTCACACAATTTGGACTGGCAGAATTGCGAGACGGCCAGCTGCACTTGCAGCCGCGCGGCGTTGAAGCCGCGCTGCATATCATTCGCGTGCACCGCTTGTGGGAACAGCATCTTGCGGAAGGCACCAGCGTGTCTGACGGCGAGTGGCACGCGCAGGCCGACCGCATTGAACACCAGCTCTCGGCGCAAGAGGCGGACAAACTGGCAGCCCAAATGGGCAACCCGCTGCGCGATCCGCACGGCGACCCGATACCCTCGCATGCCGGCAGCCTGCGCCCGCAAGATGGCCTGCCGCTTTCCAGCGTTGCTGTAAATCAATCCTATCGGATTGTTCATATCGAAGACGAGCCTGTCGCAATTTTTTCCCAAATTGTTGCCAGCGGCCTGCAGCCGGAAATGGAGCTGCGCGTGCTGGAGAACTCTGCGCGGCGCGTGCGCGTGTGGGCCGATGGCTGCGAGCATGTGCTGGCGCCATTGCTGGCTGCCAGCGTGGCGGTGCGGCCGGTGGAAGTGCAGGCACAGGAAGTTGCGCAGCGTCCTTTGAGCGACCTTGAGCCGGGGCAGGCCAGCCGCGTTGTGAGCATCTCGCACGCCTGCCGCGGGCTTGAACGCCGGCGCTTGCTGGACCTGGGACTGCTGCCCGGCACAATGGTGTATGCCGAGCTGCGCAGCCCGTCCGGCGACCCCACAGCGTACCGCATTCGCGACACGCTGATTGCATTGCGCCGCACGCAGGCGCAATGGGTGCGCGTGGAGTAACAGCATGGCAAAGGAGACCAGCCAAATGAATTCAGTTCCGGTAATTCAGCCCGCTGCTGCAGCGTGTGAAGCCTGCCCCGCGCATAACGCAGCCAACTTGCTGCGGCTGGGTGTCAACGTAAATGATTGTGATTATGTGGTGGCGCTGGCCGGCAACCCGAACACCGGCAAGAGCACGGTGTTCAACGCACTCACGGGACTGCGCCAGCATACCGGCAACTGGCCCGGCAAAACCGTGACGCGCGCTGAGGGCGCCTACTCCTACGGCCAAAAGCGCTACAAGATAGTTGATCTGCCGGGCACTTATTCGTTGCTGTCCACCACATTGGATGAAGAAGTGGCGCGCGATTTTATTTTGTTCGGGCAGCCGGATGTGACGGTTGTAGTTGTGGATGCAACGCGCCTGGAGCGCAATCTGAATCTGGTGCTGCAGGTGCTGGAGATTACGGACCGCGCTGTGCTCGGCTTGAACTTAATGGATGAGGCGCGCCGCCACAAGCTGCAGGTGGATGACCGCCGCCTGGCGCGTGACCTTGGCATTCCGGTTGTGCCCATGTCTGCGCGGCGCGGCGAGGGCATCCCTGATTTGCTGCGCACGGTGCACGAGGTTGCCACTGGCGCAACGGTATGCAATCCGCACCGCTTGCAAAGTGAACCGGCCGGCCTTAAGCGTGCCGTGGCGCAGCTTGTGGCTCAGATCAATGCTGTGTATCCCGGGCTGCCCAATGCGCGCTGGGTGGCCATGCGCCTGCTGGATGGCGATCAGCGCATCATTGATGCAATGCAGCGCGGTGAGCTGGGTGACCTGGCACTGCGCCAGAATTTGGAGCCGGCCGCGCAAGCGGCGCTGGAGCCCGCCTAGTTGTGGCCGGGCCAATTCAAGGAGACAAATCTTGAGCACAGTTATGCCCACCGCTGAAGACATTCTTGCGGGCGCCGAGACGCTGCGCTGGAGCGCCGGCGTGAACTTTCATGAGCAGCTGGTGGAGGCAATCTACACCGATGCGGCGCGCCTGACGGACCGCGCCGTAACACGGCCGGACTCACCGCTGCGGTTTGATTTTGACCGCACGGTGGACAAGCTGGTCACGAGCCGCTGGTTTGGCTTCCCGCTCATGCTGCTGATGCTGGCGACAGTTTTTTACATCACCATCGTGGGTGCAAACGTGCCCTCGGCGCTGATTTCAGATTTGCTGATTGGAATCATTCACCCGCTTTTGAAACAGGGAAGCGCAGCGCTTGGTGTCCCGTTTTTTATTGACGGGCTGTTGATTGATGGAATGTATTTGGGCAGCGCCTGGGTGGTGGCGGTCATGCTGCCGCCGATGATGATCTTCTTCCCGTTATTCACACTACTGGAGGACTTCGGCTACCTGCCGCGCGTTGCGTTCAATCTGGATGCCATCTTTCGCAAGAGTGGGGCGCATGGCAAGCAGGCGCTCACCATGGCAATGGGCTGGGGCTGCAATGCGGCCGGTGTGGTGGCGACGCGCATCATAGACAGCCCGCGCGAGCGGCTGATTGCAATCATCACAAATAATTTTGCACTGTGCAACGGCCGCTGGCCGACCCAGATCATGATTGCCACTGTGTTCATTGGCGTGCTGGCGCCGCCCGGTTGGGGCGGCCTGGTATCCGCTCTGGCGGTGGTGGGCGTGGCGGTGCTGGGCATCCTGATTACATTTGCGAGCAGCTTTCTGCTGTCGCGCACCGTGCTCAAGGGTGAAGTCTCAACATTTAGTTTGGAGCTGCCGCCGTATCGCCCGCCGCGGATTTGGCAGACAATCTACACCTCCATCATCGACCGCACAATTATTGTTTTGTGGCGCGCTGTGATGTGGGCGCTGCCGGCGGGGGCGCTCATTTGGCTCGCCGGCAATGTGAATGTTTCCGGTTTAAGTATTGCCGAGCATCTCATTCAATTCCTCAACCCTGCGGGTCTGGTGCTGGGTCTTAACGGCGTAATTCTGCTGGCTTACATTCTGGCAATACCGGCCAATGAGATTGTGATTCCAACTGTGCTGATGCTCACCGCACTCTCGGCCAAGATGGCGGGCGTGGGTGCCGGCGCCGGCGTGATGTTCGATGCCGAGTCCGATGCGCAGTTGGCGCAGTTGTTTGCCGCCGGCGGCTGGACACTGCTGACCGCCGTGAACCTGATGCTCTTCAGCCTCCTTCACAACCCGTGCAGCACCACCATCCACACCATTTACAAAGAGACGCGCAGTGCAAAGTGGACAACGGTGGCAGCCTTGATGCCGTTGCTGCTGGGCTTTGTGGTTACATTTGTGGTGGCCCAATTGTGGCGGCTGGTGGCCGCCGGCTAACAGCGTACAGCGCCCCGCCGCCCGGGCGGGCCCGCAATTGCTGCTGGTCCGCCTTCGCAATTCCCGCCTGAATTATTGTTGGCGCGGAATGTTCGATACAATCCGTTGATAAACATGAAAGCTGGCAACCCAAATAATTTTGCGCGCTATGCGTGGGCCGTGCTGGGCTACAACATATTTGTAATTCTGCTGGGCGCGTTTGTGCGCTCATCGGGCTCGGGTGCGGGTTGTGGCAGCCACTGGCCGCTTTGCAATGGGGAAGTGCTGCCGCGCGCGCCGGAAGTTGCAACGCTGATTGAATTTTCGCACCGCCTGACCAGCGGGCTGGCGCTGCTGCTGGTGGGCGGGCTGCTGCTGTGGGCGCGGCGCCTATATGCGCCGGGCCAGCCGGCGCGGGCTGCTGCCAAGTGGTCCATGGTTTTCATTGTGGTGGAAGCGTTGGTGGGCGCAGCGCTGGTGCTGCTGCAGCTGGTGGGTGACAACCCCGCGCTGCTGCGCGGCATAGTTATAGCCATGCATCTTGCCAACACCCTGCTGCTGCTCGGTGCACTCACACTCTGTGCGTGGCATGCTGCGGGCGGTGCCCCGGTGCAACTGCCGCAAGGTGCCGGAGCCGTATCCATCTGGCTGGGCACCGGCTTGTTGGTGGTGGTGTGCAGCAGCGGCGCCATCACTGCGCTGGGCGACACACTCTTCCCGGCTGCTTCGCTGGCCGAGGGCTTGCAGCAAGACCTTGATCCGGGCTCGCACCTTTTTGTGCGCCTGCGCGTTTGGCATCCGGTGCTGGCAATTGGCACGGGCGTGTACTTAATTGTGCTGGCGCGCATGTGGGGATTGGAAGGCGAATCATTAGCCGTGCGCCGGGCAGCGCGCGCAATGATTGTAGTGGTGGGATTGCAATGGGCCGGCGGTGCGCTGGCGGTG
>QWJF01000056.1 GCA_009391835.1 Chloroflexota bacterium
AGGGAGAGACCTGGGCGTAGACCAGCTGTTTTGGGCTTTTACGCTTGCCAGTACAGTGGCTGCCCTTTGAAAGAGTGGAATTTGAGTGATCCAGGCCGCATTTGACATCCTTGGAATGCGTGAATATAGTTGGCGCCATCCCAGAGGGGGCTATATCTAGGAAAGTCGGTTTGATCTGGGGAATCCCGGTTTAGAGGCATTTTTCAGGAGAGATGATTATGGTTTCGTCCCAGAAAGTGGCCATCGTAACGGGCGCTGGCACCGGCATCGGCCCTTGCGTTGCTGCGGGACGGGTTCTCCGTGGCGCTGGCGGGACGGTGTATCGAGGCGTTGGAAGAGACTCAGAATCGGGCGGGAGATGGGGCCTCACGGACCATCACGGTCGCCACCGATGTCGGCGACCCAAGATCGGTTGAGGCTCTCTTCGCCAAGACCATGGAAGCTTTCGGGCGGCTGGACGTCCTCTTCAACAACGCCGGCACCGCGACGCCGCCGGTTCTGATGGAGGACCTGACCTACGAGCAATGGAAGTCGGTGGTCGATGCCAATCTCACCGGCACCTTTCTTTGCACCCAACAGGCCATCAAAATCATGAAATCCCAGGACCCGATGGGTGGGCGCATCATCAACAACGGGTCGATCTCGGCTTACGCGCCCCGGCCCAACAGCGCTCCCTATACCGCTACCAAACATGGAGTTACCGGGCTGACCAAGTCGACTTCTCTAGACGGTCGAAAATACAATATCGCCTGCTGCCAGATCGATATAGGGAACGCCGCCACCGAGATGACCGATCCCATGGAAGCCGGGATCATTCAACCCCACGGCGCGGTGGTTGTTGAGCCAAGGTTCGACGTTGAACATGTTGCTGATGCGATAGTCTACATATCCGATCTGCCGTTGGACACCAACGTTCAGTTCATGACGATCATGGCGACCAATATGCCCTACATCGGACGAGGCTGACGCTGTTTCAAATACGCAATCGACCATGGGGAAGGCCCATGACTGAGCAACTCGAAAACACCTCACCGGAAGAAGCTTGGCCCATCATCAAAGCCCAGGCCAGAAGCTTCTTCAAAGCGCCTTTGTGTTTCGACCTGAACGAGCTGAAGGCCGATGTTGCTCTGATCGGAGTTCCCTTCGACCAAGGAACTCTGGGACGGCCTGGCGCGCGGTTCGGACCCGACGCCATCCGCGACGCTCCACGGACCTACTCCTACTCAGACCCTTACGGCGATCAGACTCCGGCCGGCGGTTTCTTTGATGTTGACGTCAAGGATGAGTTGCTGCGCGGCGTAACCATGGCCGACTGCGGAAACATCACCATCGTCCCCTCGGAGGTTGCCCGCAACTTTGCCAAGATCACGGAAGCGGTGGAAAAGGCGGTGGAGAGAGGCGCTTTCCCCGTAGTGGTCGGCGGCGACCACTCCATCACATTCCCGGTGGTTCGAGGATTGCACAAGTTCGCCCCGCTGAACATCGTGCATTTCGACGCGCACCTGGATTATTCCAGGAATCCCACTCGTCCCAACCACCGCGTCTGCCACATCAGCCTTGAACTTTGGGTAGGTATGATTAACGGCCCCTGCCGATCGTATAATGCTCAGCAATTCTACGCATGAATGTGCATGATTGAAGTTTGATTGATATTTGATTGGCATTTGATTCATAAGACCGCTGTGGGCATAAACCGGATATCCATCTACCGCGCAGGCTACCGCGCAGGCCACCGGGCAGGCCACCGCGCAGGCGCTAACAAGCAGCGGATCGAAGGGGCGGCTCTGTTTTATCGAAACTTCACTAAATAATTACTGAATAATTTCGGAAATCTCTTAATCGGCCGCACTGCCGGAGCTTGCCTCGTCATACCCGGTTTCCCGTAGGGTCACCTTGATAACGGTTTGGATGGTGCCCGGTTCCCACGGCTTGGTGACATAATGATTGACACCCATAGCCAACGCGCGTTGTTCACGTTCGTCAGCAGAAACCGCAGTTAGCAGCACCACCGGAAGATTGGCTGTTTGGGCTTCGGATTTGAGGATTTCGAGTACCTGAGTGCCATCCATGATTGGCATCATTAGGTCTAGCAATACAAGGTCAGGATGCTCGGACTTCACCCGCTCCAGTGCTTCGACGCCGTTCTCAGCCTCAGCCGTCTCGTAGCCGCAGTCTGTAAGCTCGTCGATCAACAGCTCCCTGATGTCTCGCTCGTCATCGACAACGAGGATCTTAGTCATATCAATGCCTCAATGCGTTTGATGTTGCCTTTGGCGGCTACGGATGAGCGGAACGTCGTGCTCATCAACCGAATATCTAGCTTGAAGGCGGTGTTGGCGTCCGTTATCATTCGCCGCTGACCCCTATCGCAACTGATTCGACAGCGGTGTCCGACGGAATGGTGAAGCTAAAAGTGGTCCCCACCCCTTCTTGGCTGTCAACCCATATGTTTCCACCATGGGCTTCCACCAAATATTTGGTGATGAACAAACCAAGTCCGGTTCCCGACTCTTCCCTGGTCAACTTTGTTTCGGCCTGGAAAAATTGACTGAATAGGCGTGCTTGATCGGCTTCGGATATTCCGATTCCAGTGTCTGAAACATTAAATTGGACGGACCCGTTATGGGGCGCAGCGCTTACCGTGACCTTGGCGCCCTCCATTGAATACTTGCAAGCGTTGCTCAGCAGATTGATGATCACCTGTGAGAACCGAAACCGCTCGGCCAAGACCAGCGGAAGATCGATTGGAAGGTCCATCTCGACCTCGATATTTTTCCGATCAGCATGGGTCTGCACCGACCGTACTGCGTCCTCTATCTCGACAGTTACATCTATGGAGGCAACGGCAAGGACGATACCGCCTGATTCAATCCTGGAGATGTCCAGCAAGTCGTCTACCAACGCTTTTAAGCGGTAGGAGTTCCTTTTAACTATCTCTAGGTATCGTTCTTGCCGATCGTTCAAGTCACCTACTGTTTGCCTTTGCAACAGCATCCGGTCAACATAACCCACAATGCTGGTGAGAGGAGTCTTCAATTCATGGGAAGCAGTAGACAAGATCTGCATCTTGGCCAGCCCAGCTTCTTCTAAAAGCTGATTCTTCTCCGCAAGTTCGTCATTCGAGCGCTGCAGCATCACAAGCAGCCCTTTGTTCTCTGATATCAAACGCTGCTGGTCTAAGGCGTTCCTAATGGTTCCCATCAGAGAATCGATGTCCAAGGGCTTGACATGGTACGAGAATGCGCCTTGATTAACCGCTTGCACAGCTGTTTCCAGAGTGGCGTACCCGCTCATCAGAATGAATGCCGCATCCGGGAATCGGGCCTTTAGCGCGGTCAGGATTTCCATACCTGATAGGTCGGGCAGACGAAGGTCGGAAACGACGATATCGATCTGGGTCGTTCCGTCTTCCCCTGAGATACACTTCAGAGCCTCTTCGCGGTTCTCACAAGAGAAAACAGCGTGGCCGTCGTCTTCCAAGATAACCGTCAACGTCGTGCGTGTGCCCGGATCGTCTTCGGCGATCATGATATTCGCGGTGTGTGTGTTCCCAGTCTGTGGACTCATTGGTTTCTGCCGTGAAGCAATTGAGTTCTTCAGTTACGAATCGATTTGGTAGTGTTTGATTCCTAGGTCAATCAAGCCCGGCGACCGGTATGAAGATCGTGAATAGACCGTGCATAGGTCATCGAGATATGATCGGTCCGATCTATTTCAGGTTTGAGGCGGTCCTATTATTTGACCAACGATGGAACGGCTTGGTCTGTCAGATCATCCGAATTTAAGATATCCAACACTCGTTCGACGGGCAAAGGTTTGTACTAGACCGCGAAGACTCCTTCTTCCAAAGCCTGACTCACCAGCTCTTCCACCGAGAATCCCGTCATCATTACAACCCGCGTTTTGGGACTGATCTTCTTGATTTCCAGGTATGTTTCAACGCCATTGAGCCCTGGCATCCGAATGTCCATGAATACCCAATGGAAGTTGATCTCCTTGACCAATTCAATAGCCTGGTAGCCGTCTTCTGCTCCCCGGACCATATATCCTTCGTCGTCTATGATTCCTTCCAGTGTGAAACGTATTCCGCTGTCGTCATCGACGACAAGCACGTTTGTTTCATGGCGTTGCATTTTCTACCTCCAGCGCCACACCATCCGTGACAGACATCGGTAATCTAACCTTGAAAGTGGCTCCTTTTCCCGGTTGACTCTCCGCTTCCAATGTCCCCCCCATGCTTGGACACTATTTGCTGGCAAACAGCTAGCCCTAGGCCGGTCCCTTTGGCCTTTGTGGTGAATAGTGGATCGAATATCTTGTTGATGTTTTCTGGCTTGATGCCTTCTCCGGTATCCGTTATTGCTACCTCGGCGAACCCATCGTTTTGGGTAGTGCGGACAGTGATTACGCCGCCATCTAGCATTGCGTCTTGGGCGTTTATGATTAAGTTCTGGAAAACCCGATGTAGTTGTTGGCCGTCAACCTGCACCTCGAGCGAGTCTGCATGGTAACCGTTTACGATGTTGATGAAGGTGCCTTCCCGTAGTTCAATCTTGCTCAGACTATCTTGAACCATGGTTCCCAAGTCGGCTGGCACGAATGTGGGCGTGGTGATACGAGCGAAGTCCATAAGGTCGCCGATAATCTTGTTGGAGTGTTCAACCTCGTCATCGATGATCTTAAGGAATTCGGTAATCCTCGGGTTTTCTATTACCGGCTCAAGGTTCAACAGCTTTCCATTTAGATAATAGATAGCGTTCTTGATTGCACCCAACGGATTCCGCAGGTCGTGAGCCACCCCGGCCGCCAACTGACCGATAGCAGCGAGCTTCTCCGTCCTCACCAACTGGTAGTGGGCTTCGATGAGACGATTATTGGAATGCTGCAGATCCGAGGTCCGGTCCGCGACTCTCTGCTCTAGAGTCGCATTCACTTCGGCCAAGCGCTGGTTCGCTAACGTGGCTTCCTCTTCCGATTTCCTCCACGCAGTGATGTCATGTTCCAGGGCCAGATAGTGGGTAGTCTGACCATTCTCGTTCTTCAGGGGCAAGATTGATTCAGACGACCAGTAGAATTCACCGTTTTTCTTCTTGTTGTACAGTTCACCTTCCCATTGGCCGCCAGCCTTTATGGGGTCCCACATGCGGCTGTACTTCTCCCGGTTGGTGAGCCCAGATTGCAAGACTCTAGGATCTTTGCCGATCGCCTCATCCAAGGTGTAGCCGGTATCCTCGGTGAATTTGGGATTGACGTATTCGATGTTGGCTTCTGTGTCGGTGATCAATATAGCCGTGGGACTATGCTCGACCGCCCTTTGCAGCACGAACGAAATACGTTCAGCCTTTTCCCGCTCAGCAATCTCATTTTCAAGATTTGCGTTGGCCTTGGCCAATTCTTTGGTCCGCAGTTCGACTCGATCTTCCAATGTGGCATGAGAATCTCTGATCTGGGCCGACATGCGGTTGAACGCCTGGCCTAGGGATTCCAACTCGTCCCCGGTATTGACGTCTACTTGCTCTAAGGAACCCGATCCGACCCGGTCTGCGGCTTCCTTGAGTTTAATGATGGGCGCCACCATCTTCTGGACCAATATCATGCTTGTTAGCACGGCCAGCACGAGGCCCGCCACTAGAAGTAACAAGCTGCGAATGATTGGGGCTCGAAGGGAAGCGAATGCCTGACTTCGTGGTTGTTCTACCAATACATGCCAACCCAAACTCCTGATGGGAGAGCTGGTGACAAGAACGCTTTGGCCGTCGAGACTTTGCTCGACGGATACAGGGGCTCTGGAGGCCTGTCTGTTGGAGTCCGACCCAGAATCGATTGCGTCGGAGACCTGGGATAAGTGCGAAACGTTGGTCTGCTGCATAACCAATTCATTCGACGGATGCGCAACTATGCAACCTTCGGAGTCCACCACATAGGTCAATCCGGAATCGGACAAGCTTGATTGGGAAATGATTACCTGTACAACGCTCAAGTCCACTTCGGCTATCAGTACGCCATTGCCGGACGTGGTCTCAGATAGAGCTAATATCAGAAGTTGTGGAAATTGAGTGACGCCGGTCGTAAAGAAAGGCGTACCCTTCCAGCAAGAATAAACACCCACAGAGTGGGAACTGGAGGGATACGCCTTGAGAAGATCGTACCAAAGTAACGGTGGTCAAAGTAAAGGC
>QWJF01000057.1 GCA_009391835.1 Chloroflexota bacterium
CACACGCGGCGGAGCGTGGGTGGGTGTGGATCAGGCGCTGGCAGGGTGCGGTGAGCGTTGTGGTCTGCCAATGCCGGCGTATCGAATTTGTGCAATTTCTGCTTGTTGGGCCGGTCAATCCTGTCAAAAATTGAGCAAAAGTAGTCTCTGACTCCAACTCCAAGCCAATGGTTGGGGGGTGGTTAGCAGAAATTGGTGCTTGAAAAGCTTGACAAGAGGGGGGGGGAGGCTGTATTATGTGGAGGTGTTAGGGAGCTTGAATTTCCTATCCGCCCGTGTAATTCTCCCAATGAATTATCCCCGATTTTCGGGATAAGAATGTTAATTACTAAGGGAAAAGGAGAATAAGCGCCGCGAACGATACGACATCGGACAGTAAGACTATTTCGTTAACTTATGATGGAGCGTTTTTTAAACTATGAAAGTTTCAATGACTGTTAATGGAAAAAGCGTCACCCGCGATGTCAGCCCCCGGACATTGCTCGTCCACTTCCTGCGCGAAGACTTGGATCTCACTGGCACAAAAATCGGCTGTGATACCAGCCAGTGCGGTGCTTGCACGGTGCATCTCGACGGCAAAGCCCTCAAATCCTGCACCATGCTCGCAGTTCAGGCAGACGGCGCAGCAATCACCACGATTGAAGGGCTGGCAAACGGCGGTCTTCATCCCATGCAGGAATCCTTCTGGGAAAATCACGGGCTGCAATGCGGCTACTGCACACCGGGTATGATTATGTCCTCAACTGCCCTCGTGCAAAATAATCCGAACATGAGTGAGAGCGACATCCGCCACAGTCTCGAAGGCAATATTTGTCGCTGCACCGGCTATCACAATATTGTCAAAGCCGTCAAGCAAGTTGCGGAGAGTATGGGCGGAGGCGACTAATGGCTACCCGCATGTTTGGTTCAGCAATTAAGCGTCGTGAAGACCCGCGCCTGATTACGGGCAAAGCCAAGTATACCGACGACATCAAACTGGCTGGCACGCTGCACATGGCGGTTGTTCGCAGTCCCCATGCTCATGCCATCGTCAAGAATGTTGATGCTTCGGCTGCGCTGGCAATGGAGGGCGTTGTCGCTGTCTACACCGGCAAAGATATGAATCTCCCGATTCCGACGGGGGCATTGATTAAAGATTCAGGCTTGGTCACACCGGAACATCCTTCACTGGCAAAAGAAAAAGTGCGTTATGTAGGTGATGGTGTGGCAATTGTGCTGGCAGAAAATCGCTATATCGCACAGGATGCCGCCGATGCCGTCAGAGTCACTTATGACGTATTGGGCGCGATTGTGAATCCCGAAGAGGCTGTGAAAGACGGTGCGCCACAAATACACGCAGAAGCACCAAATAATACTGCCTTCCGTTGGATTATGGGTGATAAAGCTGCTAGCGATAAAGTCTTCGCTGAGGCTGATGTTGTCGTGAAAGAACGCATCGTCCAGCAGCGTTTACAACCAACCACGATGGAGCCGCGTGCTGCCCTCGCGCAGTGGAACGATGCCACTGAAGAACTGACGCTCTGGGTGACAACACAAAATCCACACATTCATCGTGTCCTCTTAACCGGGATGTTAGGTGTACCAGAACACAAACTGCGGATTATCGCCCCGGAAGTCGGCGGCGGATTCGGCGCAAAAATTGACCTTTACCCGGATGAAGCACTCGCTTGTTGGGCAACCATACAAACAGGTCGTCCGGTCAAATGGGCGGAAACCCGCAGCGAAAATTATCTGACGATGACACATGGACGTGACCATGTGGAATATGTGGAACTCGCGGCAACCAAAGACGGTAACGTGCTTGGTATTCGCAGTCTCGTTTATGCTGGCATGGGCGCGTATCTGACGACATTCGGCGCGGGTATCCCGACGATTTTGCACGCCCTGATTTACTGCGGCGTGTATACGTTTAGTAGTGCCTACGCGGATGTGATTGGCGCGTTTACCAGCACAACCCCGGTTGAAGCGTATCGCGGCGCAGGTCGTCCCGAAGCGACATTCCTGCTTGAACGCCTGATGGACAAGTTAGCGGATGCTGTCAATCAAGACCCGGCAGAAGTACGGCGCAAGAACCTGATTCCTAAGTTTGAAAATGGTTATACCGTGCCAACAGGCATCACTTATGATAGTGGTGATTATGAACCTGCGCTCAATAAGGCGCTGGCAATGGCAGGTTACAGTGACTTCCGTAAGGAACAGGCAGAAGCGCGTAAAAATGGCAAATATCTCGGTGTTGGTGTAACTACTTATACTGAAATCTGTGGTCTTGGTCCTTCCGAAGTTAACGGCGCAGTCGGTTTTCAAGCGGGTGCATGGGAAAGCTCGATTATCCGCATGTCGCCAACAGGTAAGGCACAGGTCTTACTGGGAATATCCCCACATGGTCAAGGCGGTGCAACCTCATTTGCCCAAATTGTCAATGATGCGCTCGGTATACCGATGGATGACATTGAAATCGTGCATGGCGATACCAATACGACACCAATGGGTTGGGGAACGTATGGCAGCCGCAATGCGGCGGTAGCCGGAGCAGCACTTGCTGGCGCGATTACCAAATTCAAAGACAAAGCGAAAGTCATGGCGGCGCACATGCTGGAAGCCGCAGCCGAAGATATTGAATATGATAGTAGCGGCAAACTGTACGTCAAAGGTTCGCCGGATAATGCGAAGGCAATTCAGGAAATTGTATTGATGAGTCATCTCGGCTGGAATCTGCCGCCCGGTTTTGAACCGAGCTTTGAAGTGTCCAATTTCTATAATCCGCCGAATTATGTCTACCCCTTTGGCGCACATATCGCCATCGTGGAAGTTGATACAGAAACCGGCGCGATTGAACTCAAGCGCTATATTGCCGTGGATGATTGCGGTCCGCAGATTAACCCGATGATTGTTGCGGGGCAAATTCATGGCGGTCTGGTGCAGGGTATTGGTCAGGCATTATGCGAAGGCGCAGTCTATGACTCGAATGGTCAATTACTAACGGGTTCAATGATGGATTATGCCGTACCGCGTGCTGATATGTTCCCGAATTTTGAACTTGACCATACTGTAACGCCGTCACCGCATCAACCGTTAGGCATTAAGGGCGTTGGCGAAACCGGTACGATTGCCAGCACACCAACCGTTTACAATGCCGTGATGGATGCACTGAAACCGTTAGGCGTAACCCAAGTTGATATGCCGTTGTCCCCTGCGCGAGTCTGGCAGGCGATTCAAAATGCGAAAAATTGAGGATTGATTATTCATGTGGCCCAAAGAATTTGATTATGTACGCGCTTCGTCGGTAGACGATGTGATTCAACAAACGACCAATGGCATGGATGCCAAGATTCTCGCGGGTGGTCACAGTCTGCTGCCAGCGATGAAATTGCGTCTTTCCGAACCGGGCAAGCTGATTGATATTAGCCGTCTGCCCGACTTGAAGGGTATTAGCGCCAATGGCACACTTTCGATTGGTGCGCTCTCTACCCATGCGGAAATTGCTGCCTCAGCCGATGTGCAGCAGTATTGCGCGGCGCTGGCGGGTGCTTGCGGACAGGTGGGCGACCATCAGGTTCGCAACTTCGGCACACTGGGCGGTAACATTGCCCATGCTGACCCGGCATCTGACCCGCCAACTGTGTTAGTCGCGGCAGGTGCAACCATCCACATTCAAGGTGCAGATGGTGCGCGTTCGGTCAGTGCTGAAGATTTCTTCGTTGACCTGTTCACAACCGATTTGCAAATGGGTGATGTGATTACCCGTGTCGAAATCCCGAATCTCAGTGGCGCGAAAACTGCCTATGTCAAAATGGCACATCCCGCCTCACGTTATGCGATTGTCGGTGTAGCTGTTGTGCTGCAAATGAATGGTAGTACCTGCACCAGTGCGCGAGTCGCAGTTGGTGGCGCAACCGCTAGGGCAATGCGTTCATCAGGTGCGGAGAGTGCGCTGACAGGTTCATCGCTGGATGATGCTGCCCTTAATGCCGCAGCAGCAGCCGTTCAGTCCGATATTTCCGAAGCGGTCATGGGTGATGTGAATTATCCTGACAGTTATCGGCAAGCGATGGCGGGTGTCTATCTCAAACGTGCTGTCAAAGCCGCTATCGGCTAGTTCCGTCTAGGGCTATCATAGCCAATTAAAAAAGAGGCGTGGCAATATCGCACGCCTCTTTTTTGTGCCACACCACTTGGCAACGATCACGAGTTGCTCGGGCAAATGGACCAGGCGATAACCGCCCATGCCTACCCGCCGCCGGTGTGGTCTCCCGGCGAGGTGGTGGTGGATCACGTGCAGATTAGTGCAGCGAACCTGGCAGCGGGCAGCTACGCAGTTTGGATGGGTATGTACTCGCCGTTGACCCAGGTGCGCGCTACCATCGCAGCGGAGACGGTTGTGGTTTCTGAGGATCGCGCCCGGCTATTGGAATTTCAGTTTGCGCCTTGATTATTAGCAGCGCTGCGGGCATGTCGGGGGCAATCGCCGTCCTTGGGTGCAGAGTGAAGCACACCGCGGTGTATCAACGCCGTTGGTCAGAACGGAGGTTGGGATTGCAAATCTGCGCTGCGGAGATGGCACATGCGGCGGAGTGTGGGTGTGGTTCAGGCGCTGGCAGGGTGCGGTGAGGGTTGTGGACTGCAGATGCCGGCGTGTCGAAGTTGTGCAGTTTCTACATGCCAGGCCGTTCAATCCTTTCCCACTATTGAGTAAATGTAGTCTCTGACTCCAAGACACTGGTTAGTTAGGGGCTAGCGTAGGGTTCCAATTGGCAAGCTTGGGGTCAGGGTGTATTATGTGGAGGTGCATGGGCGCTTGAATTTCTTATCCGTCCAATGTCGCCTGCCGCGTGCTAGACGTGAGCACCGCGCGCTGCTGGGATTATGCCAACCGGCGCTGGCGCGAGCCCGATTGCGTCAACCTGACCCCGGCGGAGGTGCGCGAGATTAACTGGCTGCCACCGAGCTGCGCCTATCGGTTGGTGGCGGATAACTAACCGCTGTACTGGTGGCACCCGCTGGGGTCCGGCTATCTGGCGACCATGGCTCAGAGCGGCATTTCCGTTGCCAGGCGCGTCGTTAACGAGAGAAAAGCCGGTCCGTTGGAACACTGTGTCGTCGATTGGCTGGGGTGCACGCCACGCGCCCGCGAGCCGCAAAATTTAGGAGGACCGATCATGATGAAAAATGCCCTCTATGGCGGAGTAAATGCCGCTGTACTGACCGCGATGAACGAAGATCTCTCGATTGATCTCGACCGTATGGCCGCGCATTCGCAATGGCTGCTGGCCAATGGGTGCGATGGGCTGGGGGTTCTGGGTACCACCGGCGAAGCCAATAGCATCGGCGTGAATGAACGCATGGAGGTCCTGGAAGGTCTCGTCGCGTGTGGCGTGCCGGCGGCGCGGATGATGCCGGGGACCGGCATGCCGTCCATCACCGATACCGTGCTCCTGTCGAAGCACGCGGCCAGCCTGGGCGCGCGTGGCGTGCTGGTGCTGCCGCCCTATTACTACAAAAACCCGTCCGATGACGGGCTGTTCGCGTTTTTCTCGGAAGTGGTGCAGCGCATTGGAAGCGGCCTGCCGATCTATCTTTATAACTTTCCGCAGCAGACGGCGATTCCGTTTACCTTCGCGCTGATCGCGCGGCTGCTGAAAGCCTATCCAGGGGTGATCCGGGGCGCTAAGGATTCCTCCGGTAATTTTGAGAACACCGGTGGCATGGCGAAGGAATTCGGCAAGGATGGGTTCGAGGTCTATGCCGGCGACGATGCGCTGTTGCAGGGTCTGCTGAAGGTGGGCGGCGCGGGCTGCATTACCGCCGCCTCCAATGTCTCCTGCGGCTGGAATCAGGAGGTGTGCCAGACCTGGAATTCTCCCACCGGCGATGCCGCGCAGGCGCGCCTCAGCGCCGTGCGCAAGGCGGTGATTTCGGTGCCGTTGATCCCTGGCCTGAAGGCGCTGATGGCGCGCCATACAGGCGATGCGCGCTGGCACAATATCCGCCCACCGCATTTGAAATTGACCGCCGAGCAGCAAGCCACATTGTTCG
>QWJF01000058.1 GCA_009391835.1 Chloroflexota bacterium
CCGCGATAGCGTTTTCGATTTTTTGAAGAGCCCGGATGTTTTCAAGACGTCGGATAATTTCTTGGTTAGCAGTGGCTAACTCTGCCGCCCGTTTTTCCTTCTCTTCGTTTTGAATGAGGAGTTCTTGGTTGGCAATGAGTAACTCGGCGGCGCGCTTCCCCTTCTCTTTCTTGGCAATAGCCAACTCCGCAGCCCGTTTCCCCTTCTCCTTCTTGGCAATGATTAACGCCGCCGCCCGCTCCTCCTTCTCTTCGGTTTGAAACAGTAGTTCTTCGTTGACTGTACCGTGTCAGACAAAGTGAGACAGTTTAGGGCATAAAACTAGTGGAGACTTTCTGGCCGAAATCCAGTAAAAAGGATTAAGGAGAACGGTATGGCCAGGAAGAAACAGACACCAGAAAACACCGTCAAGAACATCCGCCGCAACAGCCGCAAGCGATACAACGCTGAAGAGAAGATCCGTGTTGTGATCGAAGGCTTGCGCGGCGATCTAAGCGTGGCCGAACTGTGCCGGCGCGAAGGCATCACCCAGAGCTTGTACTACAAATGGAGCAAAGAATTCCTGGAAGCCGGCAAAGCCCGCTTGTCCGGCAACACCCAGCGCCAAGCAGACAGCGATGAGGTCACGGAGCTGCGCAAGGATAGCGAGCAGCTCAAACTGCTGGTGGCGGAACTCTCGCTCAAGAACCGGCTCTTGAAAAAAACACTCTTCGGTCTGGGGGAAGAGCCGTGGGAAAGCTGATCCACCGCAGCCCAGAAGAGAAGCTGGAGATCATCCAGATCGTGGAGCGCTCTGAATTGTCGATCAAGAGAACCCTGGAAGAACTGGATGTGCCCCGCAGCAGCTTCTATCGCTGGTATCTGCGCTATCAGGAGCAGGGTCCGGACGGTTTATTAGAGCCGTTTACCCGAGCCCGGCAGTTCTGGAACCGCATCCCCGCCAGTGTGCGCCAGCAAGTGGTGGACCTGGCCCTGCAGCACCCGGATCAATCCGCGCGGCAACTGGCCTGGCGTTTCATCGATGAAAGAGGCTATTTCCTCTCGGAATCGAGCGTGTATCGCATCCTGCGGGGCTTTGACCTGGTGAAAAGTCCAGTGTTCCAGATGTTGTCGGCTAAAGACAAGTTCGAGAAGCCCACTAAGCGGGTGAACGAACTGTGGCAAACGGACTTCACGCAATTCAAGGTGTTGGATTGGGGCTACTACTATCTCTCCACCGTGCTGGATGACTACTCGCGCTACATCCTGGCTTGGAAGCTGTCTCCCAGCATGAATGCCAACGATGTGGAACAGACCTTGGAAATGGCCTTGCAGCGCTCTGGTCTGAGCCGGGCACGCGTGCGGCATCGCCCACGCTTGCTATCCGACAACGGACCCGCCTATCTATCCAAAGAGCTCAAGGTTTTTCTGCGCCGCAAGGACATGGAACATACGCGTGGAGCACCTTTCCATCCCATGACCCAGGGCAAGATCGAACGCTGGCATCGCACAATGAAGAACGTGGTCAAGCTACAGAACTACTATAGCCCTTCCGAGCTTCAACGTGAGATCGGCCGCTTCGTGGACTACTACAACCAGCGCCGCTACCATGAGGCACTGGACAATCTGACCCCTGCGGATGTTTATTTTGGAAGAGCCAAAGAGGTGAAAAGCAAGCGAGATGAAATCAAGCGCAGGACATTGCAACTACGCCGCCAAGAGAACCTTCAGGCAGCAGATGTATAATCTAACTCAGGCTGAAAGTCTCCACTGATTATCCGTCCCTCGTGTCCCATTTTGTTTGACGACATACAGCGGCCAGCGTCAGCCCGCAGGTCAGCAGCCAGGCCACCGCCATTATCAACCACTCTCGCCGATGTAACGCTGTATCTTCACCGTAATGATTCATCGCGTCGCAGATTGTACTCAAGCTCTTGCTTGACGCCCAACCCGGGGCTGTATACAATGCAGAAGCTTACTTAACAATTCATGCATTTGGGTGCCTGCTCAAACGAGCAGCCACTGCGAAGCCGGTGAGAATCCGGCGCTGTCCCGCAACTGTGATCCACATCCGTGGTAAGCCAGGTCGCCGGCCCAGATGCGCGTGCAATTCCTCGTAGAAGGGAGGTGCCGCCGGCAAGACCAATCCTTGCTCGCAGCCGCCCTGCCCACGTGCAGGGTTTTTTATTTAACTATGACCTTACTGTTAAGGAGACCTGCTATGCACAAAAAAGCCTTAGGCTTAAGCCTCTTGCTTTTATTAACCCTTGCCTTGAGCGCTTGCAGCCCCACCACCACGGCCACTGAACTGCCCGAACCCGCAGTCAACGTGGTCAGCCCCACAAAGACACCGCTCCCAACCGCCACCGTCGAACTGATTCAGGTTGTCGATGGCCTCGGTCGCTCCGTCACCCTGGAGGGCCCCGCCCAACGCGTGATCTCGATTGCTCCCTCCAACACGGAGATCCTCTATGCCATCGGCGCTGGCGATCAACTCGTGGGCCGCGATGATTACTCCGATTACCCCACCGAAGCGCTCGACCTGCCCAGCATCGGCGATACCTTTGCGGGCGTCAACAGCGAAAGCATCATCGCGCTCCAACCCGATTTGGTGCTGGCCGCACAAATCACCCCACCCGAATATGTCACTCAGCTTCAAGGTTTGGGCATCACCGTTTTCTGGTTGGCCAACCCGTTGAGCATCGAAGAACTGTACGAGAATTTGCGCATCGTAGCTGAACTCACAGGCAATGAAAATCATGCAGAAGACCTCATCACCAATCTGCAAGCTCGGGTTGCTGCAGTGGACGAGGTTCTCGCCAGCGCAACTGGCACCCCCTCCGTTTTCTACGAGTTGGATGCCAGCGATCCCGCCGCGCCCTGGACTGCCGGGGGGGGCACCTTTATCGACCAGCTCATTGAGCGCGCTGGCGGAGTAAATATCGGTTCCGCACTTGATGGCGCCTATGCACAATTCAGCATCGAAGAGCTAATCATCCAAAACCCAGACGCCATCCTACTGGGCGATGCAGCCTATGGCATCACAGTTGAGTCGGTGGGTGCGCGCGCTGGTTGGGCCGGGCTGGCCGCAGTACTGAACGGTGCCGTTTATCCTTTCGATGACAATCTGGTCAGCCGTCCCGGGCCGCGCCTGGTGGATGCACTAGAACAGTTGGCGCTGTTGCTGCATCCCGAGATTTTCGAATAGGTAACCAAGCTACTGGGGAGCCAAGCTCCCCAGTCTTGCTCATGCCCCGCTTGCGAAAACCCCTCGCCTTGAACCTGGCCTTGCTGCTGGGTGCTTTCGTCTTGAGCGTCGCTATTGGTGCGGTTTTCATCCCGCCCTCCACCCTGCTCGCCGATTTGCTCGGCAGCGAAATGCCCGCCTCCGTGCGCACCATTCTCTACGAGATACGCCTGCCACATAGCATCCTGGTTGCACTCACCGGAGCGGCCCTGGCGGGCAGCGGAGCAACCTATCAGGGTCTTTTCCGCAACCCGCTCGCCGACCCTTATCTCATCGGCGTGGCTTCCGGTGCCGGGCTGGGCGCGGTCTTCATCATGGCTAACCAGTGGCCCAGCACCTTGGGCGGCTTCTATACGGTGCCCGCCGCCGCCTTCCTCGGCGCATTGATTGCCGTGGCCTTGGTCTACGGGCTGGCGCGCATGGGCGGTTCGTTGCCCGTTACTACCTTGATCCTGGCCGGTGTCGCCATCAGTTCTTTTGCTTCGGCCCTCACTTCCTTTCTTATGTTGCGCTCGGAAGCCGAGCTGCGCCGGGCGATTGCCTGGCTGTTGGGTGGCGCATCCCTGAGCGGCTGGCAACCCGTCATCGCTGTGTTGCCCTATGTAGCACTTGGCCTTGGCGTGCTCCTCTTTTCCGGGCATCTGCTTAACGTACTGCAACTGGGCGACGAGCAAGCCGAGCAGGTCGGCTTGCCGGTTGAGCGCGTCAAACTCTTCCTCATCCTCGCAGCCACCCTGACTACCGCCGCCGCCGTGGCCTTTTCGGGCGTCATTGCATTTTTGGGTCTGATCGTCCCGCATGCAGTCCGCCTCCTGTGGGGGGCAGATCATCGGCGTCTGCTACCTCTCTCTATGTTGGCTGGCGCCAGCACACTGCTCATCACCGATATTCTGGCTCGCAGCCTCTTTGCCCCTCAGGTGCTCCCGCTCGGCATCATCACCGCACTCGCTGGCGCGCCTTTCTTTATATGGCTCCTGCGCCGCGCCAAAGCGCAAATGTATTGGTGAGCCGATGCTATTAACTATCAATGCCATTCAAGGCGGATACAAAGCCAGGCCCATTCTTCACGATGTGCAATTCTCGTTAGCCCCAGGCCAGGTCGTGGGGCTAATCGGCCCCAACGGCTCGGGTAAAACCACGTTGATCCGCGCCGTGAGTGGTGTGCTTCCAGATATAGACGGCGATTTCCATCTGGGTAAACTGGATCTCCAACGCATCCCCTCCCGCCAACGCGCCCGTCATCTGGCCGTGGTGCCTCAATCCGCCATGCTGCCGCCGGTTTTCACGGTCTGGGAATTGGTCTCGCTCGGCCGCACGCCGCACCTCAACTGGTTGGGCCAAATGGGCGATCACGACCATGAGCGCATCGAGTGGGCTCTGGAAGCGACGCAATTGAGCCAATTCCGCGATCATCCTGTGGGTCAGCTCTCTGGTGGTGAACAGCAACGCGTACTCCTCGCCCGCGCATTGGCCCAGGAGGCACCCGTATTGCTGCTGGATGAACCCACCGCCCATCTCGATATTCAGCACCAGGCCACTTTCCTCGACCTTGTTCGCCGCATGGCCATCGAGCAGCAGCTTTCCGTGCTCATCGCCATCCACGATCTAAACCTCGCCGCTCGTTACGCAGATGAGTTGGTCCTGCTAGCAGAGGGTCGCGTTCTGGCCACCGGCTCGCCCAAAAAAGTGCTCACCGCCGAAAATCTGCAAGCCGCTTACCAGGCGCCAATCCAGGTGCAGGAGCACCCCAAAGATGGGCAACCCTGGTTGATGGTTGTGCCCGGCGCTCGCTAAAACCGTCCCGTACATTTGGCTTGCCCAATCAGGCTTAATGCTAAAATCTCAAAATATGGTTGCAAAGCGTATTCTTCTGGTGGAAGATCAAAAAGATAGCGCCAACGTGTTGCGCGCCGGCCTTGAGAACCTCAGCGCTGATTTTGAAGTCGTCGAAGTCTCCTCCGCCGAGGACGCATTGCGCTCCCTTGAACAGGGTGCCTTCGACTTGCTCGTTGCCGACGTCATGCTGCCCGGCATCTCCGGCCTGGAATTGATGGCCCATTTCCGCTATTACAACCCCGAAACCAAGGTGATTCTCATCAGTGGGGTCCCCGATCCCGAGATCCGCAAGAGCGTGGCACGCGCCGGTGCGGAGGCTTTTTTCTTTAAACCCCTCGACCTTGCCGATTTTCTTGATGCGGTCGAGCGACTCTTCGGCATGGTCGAAAGCGGTCTTCCCTCCGAAATGGATTCCTTGCGTAGCCAGTTGCTTAACGGAGATGAAGACAGCCAAAGGATTTCTGAGCACATTGCCGATTTACGCAGGCGTCTCGGCGCTCTCTCAGTTTCCTTAATCAACGAGCGCGGCCAGATTGTGGCGCGCGCCGGCGCACTACCAGATGAGGCCATCGAAACCACACTGATGCCCGATCTTATGGTGGCCTTCTTCGCTTCGCTACGCGTGGCTGTCTTCACCGATTCGCAGCAACCAGACGATTTACTTTGCTATCGCACCCCCAATTACCATCTTTACCTCACCAGCATCGGCCCCTCATTTTCTTTACTCATCGCCACTAAACCACACAAATCCAACCAGCTTTCCACACTGGCCGATGAAAGCAGCCGCGCCGTAGCTCGGCTAAGCCCGCTTCTGGCGCGCGTCGAACATGCCTTTAATCTCGAAGCCATGCCCGCACCCAAACAGCCCCGCAAGAAAAACAGCATCGAAGA
>QWJF01000059.1 GCA_009391835.1 Chloroflexota bacterium
CCGCATCCGGCAGCAGGGCACAGACAGCTCGAAGGTGCAGCGCGAAGAACTGGCTGCGCAGCTGGCGCTGCTGGCGCACAGCAACGAGGAAAAACTGGAAGCCGTGCGCCAGACGGTGGAAACCAAGCTAACGCAGCTGCAAACGGACAACGCGGGCAAGCTGGAACAGATGCGCATGACAGTGGATGAAAAGCTGCAGAGCACACTGGAGACGCGCCTGAGCGAAAGCTTCAAGCTGGTGAGTGAACGGCTGGAGCGCGTGCATCAAGGCCTGGGGGAAATGCAAGCGCTCGCCAGCGGCGTGGGTGACTTGAAGCGCATGCTCTCCAATGTGAAGACGCGCGGCACCTGGGGTGAAATGCAGCTTAGCGCGCTGCTGGAGCAAGTGCTCACGGCCGAGCAATATGCCAAGAACGTGGCCACCATACCGGGCTCTGAAGACCGCGTGGAGTTTGCCATCCGGTTGCCCGGCCAGTCCGCCGATGCGCAGCAAGTGGTGTGGCTGCCCGTCGACGCCAAATTTCCCAAAGAGGATTACGAGCGCCTGAACAGCGCATTGGAAGACGGCGACAAACCCGCAGCGGATGCCGCCCGCAAAGCCCTGGAACTGCGCGTGCGTGCTGAAGCGCGCACCATCAAGGAAAAGTACATCGAGCCGCCGCACACAACTGACTTCGCCATATTGTTTTTGCCGCTGGAGGGTTTGTACGCGGAAGTACTGCGCGTGCCGGACATTGTGGAGAGCCTGCAGCGCGACCATCGCGTGGTGCTGGCCGGGCCCACCACGCTGGCCGCGCTGCTCAACGCGCTGCAAATGGGTTTCCGCTCGCTGGCAATTGAAAAGCGCACCAGCGAGATCTGGCAGGTGCTGGGCGCGGTGAAAACCGAGTTTGCAAAGTACAACGATGTGCTGCAGAAGGTGCGCGAGAAACTGCAGCAGGCAACCAACGTTGTGGAAAAAGCGGAGGTGCGCACACGCGCCATAACCAAACAGCTGCGCAAAGTGGAGGAGTTGCCTGAGCCGCAGGCGATTGCCCTGCTCGGCGATGCCGACGAGCCCGCCGACGACGACTAAGCGCGCAGCGGGCGCCTGCCCGCCGGCCGGCTTTTAGCCGCCGGCTGTTACGTAAGCCACAACAACAATATAAAGCGTTAGCACCACCGCCATCGTGGCGAGCAGCGGGCTGAAGACCCGCACGTATTGCAGCGGGCCAAAACGCGGGTCCAGGTCGCGCCGGATGAATGCGTAAGCCACCACCGATTGCGCCGAGCCAATGTGCGTCCAGCTGCCGCCAATCGCATAGCCCGCAATCTGGCTCATGGAGAACAGATAGATCAGCACCGGCGGCAGCCCCTGAATGGCGCGCGCACCAAAGTCTGCCACTACATTGTTGTCCAACAGCGCAGACAGAACGCCGGTGCCAAAAAATTGCACCAGTGCCATGCTGGCCGGACCCATAGCGCGGCCGCCGCTTTGGATAAGTTGCTGAAACTGCCCAAAGAATTCGGAACGGGTAAGCAGTGAAATTGAGAAAAACAACGGTATCAAAAAGAGATACTCGCTGAACTCCACCCACGCAGCGCGCAGCGCGGCTGCGCGCATTTTGGGCAGGCTCCAAATTGCCGCTAGCGCTACAGCAAAGCCGGCAAAGGATGCGAGGAACAGCGGCACATGATGGTTGATGGCATGTGCCACCAGTAGTCCGCCAAAGGGCAGCGCCGCCAGCAAGCCAGTGCGGCGCACCCCGGTGCGACGCTCATCCAGCTTGGCCAGCGCCCGCACAATTACCACTTCGCCTTCATCCAAGCCGGGGCTCATGTTCTGGCTCTCCAGCACATAATGGCGGTCAAGCGCGTCTGCCAGCGATTCATCAATGAAGCGCCCGAGCAGCAGCTTGCGCAGCGGCTGTGCCACGCCCGCGTGCACCAGCGCCAGACCCAGGGCTTCGCCAGTGCGCGTGCGCTCCACAACTTCAGCGGCATGTGCGCCCAGCTCAGCGGCATGCGCCTCCGCAAATTCCACGGGCAATAGCACCTCACCGTGCCGCAGCGCCTGCAAAAAGCGCACGGCAGCAGCGTTGGCATCGAGCACATCCAGCCTGGCAAGGTCGACCCGCAAGCCGCCAATTTTCTGCCGCAAGCTCCATGCCACGCAGCCGTAAGTGAGCACAGCGGCCGGCAGGCAGTACAGCAGAAAGAAGCCATCCGTCAGGTAAGATCTGCCGCTGGCAGGATTAATCAGATTGGCTTTCATGATGAGGTTGGGCGGCTCGCCATACGCCAGCCACATGCCGCACACGGTGGTGACCGCAGTGCACACGATCACCGCATAGCGCACCGTTTGCGGCGGCGCCTGCGCCAGCAGCAATATGATGACCAGCGTGCGGATTGCCAGCCCGATCATGGAGACGCCGTCGAAGATACCGGAGGCCACTGCAACCACGGCTGTGAAGGCGATGACTGTGGGCAGCACTGCGCCCGCAGTGCGGCGCAACAGGAAGAATGCAACCTCTTCCATCACGCGCGTGTGCGCGATGCACGCGACAAAAAATGTAAGCCCGAGGATGAAGAGCATCGTGTCCAGATGGATCAGCCCTTCTAGCGCTGTAAAAAGCGCAGCGGGCGTGGCTGTGGCAGCCTGCAGCACATCCAGCCAGCCGCGCAGCTCGGCGGCGCTGAACACACCGCGCATGCCCTGCTGCGTCCAGGCACTGCCGGCAAAAGTTGCAAACATCACAAGGCTCATGCCGTAGGTAAGCGCATCCTTCTCCAACTGGTAGGTGAAGGAGCCGAGCAGAAAGAGGCCGAGGATGGTGGCTCCCATCTCCACCGGCAGCAGCCAGGCCGGAATGGCGGCGCCGCTGCGCGCAGCCACCGCAATCGCCAACGCAGCAGCCAGACACACACCCATAAACGGGCGCGGCGGCAGATGCACCACGGCAGACGTTGAATTCATTTGCTACGCAAACCCAAAGTAAGTTTAACTGTTATCGCAGCGGATTCGTGACAGGCTTGGCAGTTGAGTACGCCGCTCAACCTCCGGCACCGCAGCAGGTCCCGGACAACAACTCAGAGCTGTGTCCGGCGGGTACTCTACCACGATCTGTCCAATGATGAACTATGCGGGTTCCGAATCAAAGTCCTCGGGATCAGCCACTCCTTCGTAAACTTTTTGTGCCGGGCCCTCCAGCGTAACGCTGTAGTCCGGTGCCACCTGTACTTGCAGCAGCCCGCCGGGCATGCGCACTTGCAGCGGGGACCGGCACAGGCCCAAACGCACGCAAGCAGCGGCGGCGGCACAGCTGCTGCTGCCGGATGCCAGTGTGTAACCGGCGCCGCGCTCCCAAATCTCAATCTGAATTTGGTGCGCAGCAAGGACACGCACCAGCTGCACGTTGGTGCGCTGCGGGAAGAGCGCATGGTGCTCCAGCAGCGGGCCCAGGCGCTGCACGAGCGCAGCCGAGATGCGCGCGAGCGGCACCACACAATGCGGATTGCCGACGGAAACCGCCGTAATATGCAGCAGCCGGCCGGCCACGCGCAGCGGCTCGTTTACAACCGCCCGCGCGGCACCCGCCACGGGAATGGCGCTGCTTTCAAAGCGCGCTCGCCCCAGCTGCACCCGCACGGCTGCGCCACCCGCCAGCACCTGGCACTGCACTGTGCCCGCCAAAGTTGTGACTGCAAATTGCGCAGCGGCCACCAGCCCGCAATCCCACAGGTAGCGCGCAAAAATGCGCAGTCCGTTGCCACTGGTCTCAGCCTCGGAGCCATCGGGGTTGAAGATGCGCACTGCAAATTCGCCGGCCTGGCCGGATGGGTGGGGCCACAGCACGCCGTCCGCGCCGGCGCCAAGCTGGCGGTGGCATAGCTGCCGCACTATGCCGGGTTGCGGGGGCAATGCCGCATCTTGCAGCACAAGGTAATCATTGCCCAGCGCCTGATACTTTTGAAATTTCATCTTGCTGCCAACCCATGCCTGCCGGCAGCATTGTACCGGAGCGGAGCGCGCAGTGCGGTTGTCCGCATGCACAAAAACAAGTTATGGACTTCAATGGATAATAGAGGGATGCTGAAACAATTGCGCAGCGCCCGTTGCAGTTTGCAGCATGCATCCGCGTTGTGCACCCGCACGGCTGATGGCTAAAGCAGCCAGCGGACAACCACCCGTAAGCGGTCCGCGCCCCGTGCGTGCGCCGCGCGGCAACACGCTCACCTGCAAAAACTGGCTGATTGAAGCGGCCTACCGCATGCTGCAAAACAACCTGGATCCGGATGTGGCCGAGTACCCGCAGGATCTGGTGGTGTACGGCGGCCTCGGCAAAGCAGCGCGCAACTGGGAAAGTTACGATGCCATTCTGGCTGCCCTGCGCAACCTGAACGCGGACGAAACGCTGCTGGTGCAGAGCGGCAAGCCGGTGGCAGTGCTGCGCACGCACGCAGACGCGCCGCGCGTACTGCTGGCCAACTCCAACCTGGTTCCCAAGTGGGCCACGTGGGAACACTTTCATGAGCTGGACCGCAAGGGCCTGATGATGTACGGTCAGATGACCGCGGGCTCGTGGATTTACATTGGCACGCAGGGCATTGTGCAGGGCACTTACGAAACTTTTGTGGAGCTGGGGCGCCAGCATTACGGCGGTGACTGGGCGGGCAAGTGGATCCTCACGGCCGGGCTGGGCGGCATGGGCGGCGCGCAGCCGCTGGCAGCCGTGATGGCCGGCGCGCATTGCATTGTGGTCGAGTGCCAGGCGGCAAAGATTGACGCGCGCCTGCGCACACGCTATGTGGACCACCGCGCGCGCAACATGGAAGAGGCGCTTGAAATCCTGGGCGATGCCACGCGGCCCACATCGGTTGCAGTTTTGGGGAACGCTGCAGAACTGCTGCCGCAGCTGGCAGCCGCGGCGCAAAACGGCGGCCCGCGCCCGCACGCGGTTACCGACCAAACCTCAGCGCACGATTTGATCAACGGCTACCTGCCCGGCGGTTGGACGGTGGAGCAGTGGGAAGCAGCGCGCAACGGCAGCGCCGCCGAGCGGGCAGCGCTTTCCCAAGCCGCAGCTGCATCCTGTGCGGTACACGTGCGCGCCTTGCTGAACTTTCAAGCCATGGGTGTGCCCGTTATCGACTACGGCAATAACATCCGCCAGGTTGCCAGGGATCACGGCGTGCTCAATGCGTTCGATATTCCGGGCTTTGTGCCGGCGTGCATCCGGCCGCTGTTTTGCGAAGGCAAGGGGCCCTTCCGCTGGGTGGCGCTCTCCGGTGATCCGGCGGATATTTACAAAACCGACGCGAAGGTGAAGCAGCTGTTTCCGGACAACGCGCATCTGCACCACTGGCTGGATCAGGCGCGCGAACGGATTGCGTTCCAGGGGCTGCCGGCGCGCATTTGCTGGCTGGGGCTGGGAGAGCGGCACACGGCGGCGCTGGCCTTCAACGCAATGGTGCGCTCCGGCGAACTTAAAGCGCCACTGGTGATCGGCCGCGACCATCTGGATTGCGGCTCTGTGGCCAGCCCCAACCGCGAAACTGAGGGCATGCTCGACGGCTCGGACGCGGTCAGCGACTGGCCACTGCTAAACGCCATGACCGCCGTGGCCGGCGGCGCTACTTGGGTAAGCCTGCACCATGGCGGCGGTGTGGGCATGGGCTATTCGCAGCACTCGGGCGTGGTGATTGTGTGCGACGGCAGCGCAGCGGCGGACGAGCGCCTGCTGCGCGTGCTGTGGAACGACCCGGCACTGGGCGTGGTGCGCCATGCTGATGCCGGCTACCAGCTGGCAGCGCAAACCGCACACGCGAGCGGCTTGCAGCTGCCAATGCTGCCCGCAAATGGCTGAC